>NZ_WKEE01000055.1:0-35604 GCF_021605635.1 Stenotrophomonas sp. PA-6-5C | reverse complement strand
TCTCTTCGCTTTCAGCTGGGGAGGGGCTCCTTCGGGTGATCTGCAAGGGCGCAGTCCCGCAGGCCGGCGGGTGGCCGGGCTGGCGGGTAGCCGAAGGCATGAGCCGATGCTAGTCAGCCCTTCCCATGACGTAAAATGGTATTACTTCACCAATCCATGAGTGAGATTCATCGTCATGTTGGAGCGCATCCATCTCAGCATCGTGCAGCAGGTCGAGCAGCAGGGGTCACTCACTGCCGCTGCCGGCGTGCTCAACCTGACCCAGTCTGCCCTGAGCCACAGCATGAAGAAGCTGGAGCTGCAGCTCGGCACCGATGTCTGGCTGCGCGAAGGCCGCAGCCTGCGGCTGACCCAGGCCGGGCAATACCTGCTTGCGGTCGCCAACCGGGTGCTGCCGCAGCTTGACCTGGCCGAGGAGCGGCTGGGCCAGTTCGCACAGGGCGAGCGCGGCGCCTTGCGTATCGGTATGGAATGCCATCCCTGTTACCAGTGGCTGCTGAAGATCGTCTCGCCCTATCTGGCCAGCTGGCCAGACGTCGATGTGGACGTCAAACAGAAGTTCCAGTTCGGTGGTATCGGCGCGCTGTTCGGCTACGAGATCGACCTGCTGGTCACGCCCGACCCGCTGCTGAAGCCCGGCCTGAAGTTCGTCCCCGTGTTCGACTACGAGCAGGTGCTGGTGGTGGCCAAGGGCCACGCGCTGGCCAAGGTGGACTACGTAAAGCCGCGTCAGCTCAGCCAGGAAGTGCTGATCAGCTACCCGGTGCCTTTCGAGCGGCTGGACATCTACAACCAGTTCCTGCTGCCGGCGGGCATCACGCCACGGCGGCACAAGGCCATTGAAACCACCGACATCATGATGCAGATGGTGGCCAGTGGCCGTGGCGTGGCCGCCATGCCGCGCTGGCTGGTGGAGGAGTACGCCGCCCGCATGGACGTGGTGCCGGTACGGCTGGGCGCCAAAGGCATTCCCAAGCAGATCTATCTGGGTGCGCGCGAGGCGGATACCGGTATCGATTACCTGCAGGCGTTTGTCGAGCTGGCACGGAACAGCTCCACCAGCGCCGGCAACCTGCGCGGAGCCGGCTGATGTCAGGTGCCATCGGCCGTTTGCGGCCGCCACCGAACTGGCCTGCTGACCGCGCGCAGCGGGCGCAGGCATTCGTCAGCGCCGTTTCGTTGGAGGTGACCGCCAAGGCCATGCCTGCACTGTGCGCCGAGGCTGCGCGCATGGCACAGGGCACGACGATCTCCATTCCCTACCTGCCGAGCGAGGACGACACTGCGCGACTGGCTGCAGCACGCACGGTGCGCGAACTGGGCTTCGAACCGATGCCACACCTGTCCGCACGCCGCATCGGCTCGCGGGCAGCGCTTGAGCACTTCATCGACCGCGCCGTCATCGACGCCGGCGTTGAGCGCTGTCTGGTGATTGCGGGGGATCTCTCCACACCTGCCGGACCGTTCGCCGACAGTGCATCGATCATCGAGAGTGGTGTCCTCGAGCGCGCCGGCATCAAGGTCGTGGGTGTGGGCGGGCATCCGCAAGGTCATCCGGTGATGACCAGCGCCGATCGGTGGCGCGTGCTTGAACGCAAGTGCCAGCGCATCGAAGCTCGGGGCATGGCACCGCTTGTCATCACCCAGTTCGCATTCGATGCCGACGTCGTGCTGACCTGGTTGAATGAACTGCGCGCGCGTGGCATCACCCATCCGGTGCTGGTCGGCATTCCCGGGCCAGCCAGCGTCGCGCGACTTGTACGCTACGCGGCGATGTGCGGCGTAGCTGCAAGCACCTCCATGCTGTCCCGCTACGGCATCTCGATCGGCCGCCTGCTGGGAACGGCCGGGCCGGATGTGTTCGTGGATCGCCTGGTGGACGGATTGACCGAAGCCCATGGCCAGGTCAGCCCGCATCTGTTTCCCTTCGGCGGTATCGCACAATCCATGGAATGGGTTGAGCACTACCGGATGCGTGCGGGCGAGCTCATGGTTCAGGACGGACGTTGTTCTCCGCATCCTCCATCCCTGGACTGACGCGGCGGCCGATGTCCTTCAGCCGGGCCAGCTGGTCGACCATCGACGGCGCATCGTCGAGGCTGCCGACAAAGGTCCAGAGGTAGGTCATCACCGCATAGACGTGGCCCGGGGTGACGCCATCGGTGGTGGCGAGGCGGCCGATGGTCAAGGCAAACAGCACCGCCGCCGCAACGCCCACCACCACGAAGGCGCCAGCCTCGCGATCGGACAGCAGGATGCGCAAGCGTGACAGCGTGGTGTAGTGGCGGCGCAGCACCGATGGGCTGACCCGGTCCACCAGACGGATTTCATGCTCCAACCGGTTGTTCAAACGGCCATGCAGCTGTTCGTTGCGTCGCGCGAACGAGGGCAACAACAGCAGCGCGCCGAGCAGGGCAATGAGACTGGCCGCGCCAACCAGGGGTTCGATCGCCAGCAGCATCGCCGCCGCGCCGAACATCGATACCAGCGCCGTGGCGATGATCGGCACGTGCTTCTCGAAGAAGTCGACGAACTCGCGCGCCAGTACCACCCGCGCCGCCGAGGTGGAGGTGGCCTGGCCCAGGCGTCGCTGCGCCTGCACCACGTTCACTGCCAGATCGGCATAGATGCGGGTGAACGTGCGCGTATCCACCGCGCGACGGGCGGCGCCGACCAGCCAGAACAACAGCACCACGCCGGCGTAGGAAATGGCATGGCCGACGTTGCCACGGATGATCGCATCCACCGCGAAACCGGCGAACAGCGGATAGGCCAGCAGCAGCGCATTCTCAAGCGCCACCAGCGAGAAGGTGCCGGTGAGCTGCCAGGGATAGGTGCGCAGGATGGCTTTCAACGTGGCGGCCGCATTCTGCTGGCCGATGTTGCCGGCTGCAGCAGCTGGATCGTGTGGGTGCTTCATGGGAACCTGGATGGATCGAGATTGGGGCAGGGGAACGATGCCTGGCATCCTCCTGGTTGCCTGCCAGTATCCGCAGCCCTGAGGAGGGGGCATGGAGGATCGATGGAGATTGCGTGGAGATGCTGGCGGCGTTCAGCGACCAGAGCGCGGCAGCCAGCGGATTTCGATCACGAGCCGGGTTCGGTATCCATTGGGCCCCGGTCATCGGCTATCTTAAGAGCCCTTTCCCCACCTTCCTTCAAGCCCCCACGCATGCGCGCGACTCTGATGGCTGTTCGAAACAGGCGATGGCTCGGCAGCTTGGTCGTATCCGTGGCGTTGTTGGCGGCAGGCTGCGCCAGGGAGAAAGCTGCAACGAAGGATCTGGGTGCGGAGATCGACGACGTTGCCGCAACGCTGATCCAGCAGCCGTTGCTTCATTCGACCTCGATCGGCGTCGTGTACCGGGGCAAGGAATTCATCCGTCATCGCGGCGACATGCAAACCGGGAAACCAGGCCTGCCGACCGATGCGACGCTCTACGAGATCGGTTCGTTGAGCAAGACCCTGGCGGGCACCCTGATGGCCAATGCCGTCCTGGAACACAAGGTGAGTCTGGACGACGATGTTCGACAGTACCTGCAGGGGGACTATCCGAACCTGCAGTACGAGGGCGAGCCCATCCGCGTCCGCCATCTGTTGTCGCACACCAGCGGCCTGCCGAACATGTTGCCAGAGCGTGCGAACACGGTGCTGGCGGACTTCACCGATCATCGTACGCCAGGCGAACTCCACGCCATCTACGGGCACTACGGCAAGTCTGATTTCTTCAAGGATCTGCACGCTGTCGAGATTGGCCGGGCGCCCGGCAAGGATTACGCGTACTCCAGTGCCGGGACGGAGCTGACGGCACATATCCTGGAGACCGTCTACAAGCGCGACTACGCGTCGCTGTTGCGCGGATACCTTGGCGATTCCGCAGCGATGACAGGGCTACGACTCACACTGGGCGACGACGAGGCGCTGCGCCTTGCAGTCGGCTATCACAGCGACAACCCGGTACCGACCACGCCAATGCCGCAGTTGCCGTGGGGCGCATCCGGGAACGTAAAGTCGACTGTCCCGGAGATGGTGAAGTACCTCAGGTTCCAGCTGGCGAACGGGCCCGTGGTAGAGGAATCGCATCGGCCCTTGGTCAAATTCGATTCCGAGTTCAGCATCGGCTACTTCTGGAACATCGTCGCCGGCGATCAGCTGAAGGGCGTCTACTACGCCCATCATGGGGGCGTGCCCCGTTCGCAGTGCTACATCTACATCGTGCCCAAGTACGATCTTGGCATCTTCGTCATCACCAACCAGAGCGGCGACCAGACTGCGCGCGCCATGCAGACGGCGATCGATACGCTGGTCGAGAAGATTGCTGAGCGGGAGGCTGCCGCTGGTGCTGAAGCTTACTGATAGCGGCGGTGCTTTCCGTCTGTCCGGTGTACTGCCGAACGATCTTTACACATGCCCAGGCAGGAGCATTTCGCGTTGATCACCCGTACGTTGAACAATGTTCTGTTGCTCGCAGGCCTGGGACTTGCCATGGCGCCCACCGCGCCAGCAGCAGAATCGATCCGCCAGACCGCTCCCAAACAGGAAGACATCGATCAAGCACTGGCGCTTGTGTCGTGCAAGGCCGATCGCACCGCATTCCGGACCTTGGCCAATCAGGTGGGTGGCATCGCAACCAGCGGAAGGTCATCGGCTGGCTGGCAACCAATCCCCGGCAAAGGTGGGGAATACAGCAACGCACTGGGTGACATGCCCGGTGTTGTCGCGGAGATGCAGCTTCCAGCACCGGTTCTTGTCTTCGGTCATCCATCCACACGGTTGATACTGTCGCGGAGTTCCGTGGTGGCTGTCTTCGATGGAGCCATTATTGCGGACCTCAGCAAGACCCTGTCCCTGGACGCAGCAGGGTCACATGGCGCACCCGCAGGAATGCGGGTGGTGCACTCGGCACCGGAAACCCAGGGCGATGGCATCGACGTGATGGCACTGGTGGCCCAGCGGATCGATGCCGATCCGATGCCGATCACCGTAGCCGGTTGCCTGTACTTCACACGGTGAAGTCCGGAGTCCTATCGGAGCCGATCAGGTAACCGGCGAAGGGCAGTGCAGATCTACGCGCAGCGACATGTCAGAGTGCGCGCGAGCCGGTGTCTGGTACGCTCATCGGGGAGCCATTCTCAGACCTTTTTCACCCTGTCTGCCCCCAGGGTTCAACAAGACGCGGGCGTGGCGTTCAAGCGCTTCTGGGCTTCAGTCGTCGTTTCCATCCTTTCATCAGTCCCCACCGGGTCTGGTCGCACATCCATCGCCAGTGTTGATGCGTTCGGCTAGGCTTGCGCAGATGACCATAAGGATGAACGATGAACCGCTGGCTCTTTCTGCTGTTTGCCGCACTCCCGCTCGCCGCCGGGGCGGTCGTCATCCGTGATGATGTTGACGATGCCAGGTATCAGATCGAAGGATCCGCGTTTCCGGCACTGGCGGACATGCCCGGCGAGGGTCATGGCGTGCTCATCGATCCACGCTGGGTGGTGACCGCAGCGCATGCCGCGCCGATGGAGGGGATGGGTGCATCGGTCACCATCAATGGGAGCGCGTACGGCGTCGAGCGCGTGTACCTGCATCCCGGCTACAGGAGCATGCCTGAGGCCTTGGGTAAGGAGGCGCTGGCAACGGGAAATCCCGCCAGGATCCACGCGTTCCTGGCCGAAATGGATGACATCGCACTGATCAGGCTTCAGGCACCCGTGAATGATGTACAGCCCGTGCCGCTCTATCGAGGCGCCGCTGAGGTCGCACAGATCGCAGCGCTGATAGGGAAGGGCGCCACAGGCAATGGCGCCGTTGGGCTGGTGCCGGGCGGGCCGCATCGCACGACGCTGCGGCGTGCATACAACGCCATTACTGGCGGTAACGATCGGTATCTCTGGTACCGGTTCGATCCGCCACCGCAGGGGCTGCCCCTTGAGGGTGTACTGGGTAACGGCGACAGCGGCGGCCCACTGGTCATCAAGAATCAAGGAACCTCGCAGCTGGTGGGCCTCGGCTCCTGGATCACCGCCGTTCCCGAGCACGCGCTTGAAGCGGGCTTCTATGGCCAGGTTGTCTACAATGTACGTGTATCGCGTTACATCGACTGGATCGAGAGCGTAATGCGCACCAGCGATGATGCGTCACGCTGATCCTCCGTTCGCCTCGATCTCTGGCGGGTAGGCGTGGCTGGACGCTCAGCGCACCCCGCATGTCGCTGAGTTGGAGCGGGAGGCGGGAACCCGCCAGACCTGTTCGCCCTCCTCGTCATCGCCTACGTAGAACGCGATGCGCCCCTCCTCCTCGTAGCGGAGAGTAGGGCTGAAGGTAATAGTGTCGATTTCACTGCCCTTGCCGATGAAACGCATTTCGCCGCCACAGACAAAGTTCGAACCGGGCTCCTCTCCCAGCGCGCCACAGTTCAGTGGCGAGGATTCGGCACGGACCAACTGCTTTACCCGAGGCTGGATGCGCCCCTGGTCGGCCAGTTCGCAGAAGTAGTCGGCGATGGTGTTTCGCATCTGCGCCTGCGAGGGCATCCACGACGGGCATCCGGATGCATCACCTTTGCAGCTGCTAGCCGGGGCGGTGGACGCAGGCTGCGTTGTCGGTGCCGCGATCGCCGTGGAGAGAGACAGCAGGGATGCCGCAATGACAAGTTGCAGGCGAGGGAAAACGAACATGCGCATCTCTGGAAACGTGAGATCGACATCCTAACGCAGGGAGCCCGTCTCCGCTTTTGCTCGGACCTTTCCTGCTGCGAGGGGGATCAGCGTGACAATGGCACCAACCCTCACTCCTCTGGCTTCCTCGGCGGCAGGCAGTCGTCGCGTTCGTGCCAGAGCGGCAGCGCCAGCGCGTGACGCTTCAGCATGGCTTGGATGCATGCATGAGCGTGGTCCCTTTCCGCGTGCTCACACTGGTCCAGAATCTCTGCAGCCAGCGTTTCGAACTGCGGCCAGAACTGCGCCGGATGGCGCACCTGCGCCAACCAGTGCACCAGCATGTCGGCCAGCGCATCAAGCTGCACCTGTATTTCGGGGCGGATGTTCATCCCGGGGCCGCACCCAGGTCAAGCGCAACACGGTAGTGATGACCATCGTCGCGGAGCAGGACGGTGAGGTCTGGCTGCAACACGCCATCCACATGCAGCGTAGGCTGGCCCTGCGCAGTGCGGGTCACCACGAACTCGTAGAAGCTGCGGCCGAAGCGGTAGCTCAGTTCGAAGGACGGCCAGTGATCGGGCAGGCACGGTGCAAGCGACAGGCGATCGCCTTCACGACGGATGCCGAGCAGAGATTCCACCAGCAGGCGATACATCCAGCCCGCCGAGCCGGTGTACCACGTCCAGCCGCCGCGCCCCACATGCGGTGACACGGCGTATACATCGGCTGCCAACACATAGGGTTCGACGCGGTAGGTCTGCACCGCCTCCGGGTCCAGCGCGTGATTGAGGGGGTTGATCATGTCGGCCAGCTCCCAGGCACGCACCGCGTCTCCCTGCTGTGCGAATGCCATCGCCGCCCACACGGCCGCGTGGGTGTACTGGCCGCCATTCTCGCGCACGCCCGGTACGTAACCACGGATGTAACCTGGGTCCTCCGTGGTCTGGTCGAAGGGCGGATCAAGCAGCTGGATCAGCTTGGCGTCCTTCCGCACCAGATGCGTGTACAGCGAATCCAGCGCCTGCGTGGCACGCTCAGGTGCGGCAACGCCTGACAACACCGACCAGCTCTGGGAAATCGAGTCGATGCGACATTCCTGGTTCTGTGACGAGCCCAACACGGCGCCGTTGTCGAACCATGCGCGGCGGTACCACGCGCCGTCCCAGGCATGCTGTTCCAGGTTCTGGCGCAGGCTTTCGGCCTGCTGTTGGCACCACTGCGCACGGGCGGCATCGCCACGCGCGTTGGCCAGCCCGATGAAGCGGTGCAGCGTGTCATGCAGGAAGAACCCGAGCCACACACTTTCACCGCGCTGCTGGTCGCCGACGCGGTTCATGCCGTCGTTCCAGTCGCCGCTGCCCATCAACGGCAGACCGCGCTCGCCGAGCAGCCGGCAACCGCGCTCTAGGGCGCGGACACAGTGCGCATACAGCGTGTCGCGCTGTGTCGACGGTGTAGGCAGGTCGTAATACCCTTCCTCTTCCGGTGTTACCGCGCGCCCCTCGATGAAGCCGACCATTTCGTCCAACACGCTGGCGTCGCCGGTGACCTCCAGGTAGCGGCATGCGCCCTGGGGCAACCAGAGATAATCGTCCGAGCAGCGGGTGCGTACGCCGCGACCTTGCGGCGGGTGCCACCAGTGCATCACATCGCCTTCGGTGAACTGGTGTGCAGCGCACAGCAGCAGGTGTTCGCGGGTCAGGTCCGGGCGCGCGTGTACCAGGGCGAGCGCGTCCTGCAGCTGGTCGCGGAAGCCGAACGCGCCGCCTGACTGATAGTAGCCACTGCGCGCCAGGTAGCGGCAGCCCAGGGTCTGGTAGACCAGCCAGCCGTTGGCCAGTGCGTCCAACGCCGGGTCCGGGGTGCGCACCTGCACCGTGGCCAGCACATTGCGCCAGTGGATGCGCACCGCGTCCAGCGCGTCGATGGCCTCCTGAGCGCCCTGGCGGCTTCGCGCCAACGCCAGCGTTTCGTCGCGGTCGCGCCCTGCGCCAAGGCGGAAGGTCGTTTCACTGCGGTCGCCCGGGGCCAGCTCCAGCGGCACCTGGATCGCCGCGCAGGGATCCAGGCCCGCACCCACCCGTGCATCCAGACGCTCGCGCCGCAACGCTGCCGGTGCGTGCAGGCTGCTGTTGCGGCCGATGAACTCCAGGCGATCACAGGTCCAGCCGCAGCCGTCGGCATCGGTGTCGAAGAAGGCCATCCGGCCGCCGAAATCGGTGCTGTAGGCGTTTCGCGCCAGCAGCGCCCCGGTCTGGTGGTCGCGTTCAGTGACCACGTGCATGCGCGACTTCGCGCGCAGGTCACCCATCACCCATTCGACGTAGCCGATGGCCGACAGCCGCCGTGTCCTGCCCGACAGGTTGTGCAAGCGCAGGACCGAGAACTTCAGTGGCGCGGTGACGTCGACGAATACCCACAATTCGCTGGCGATGCCGTCCTCGACATGCTCGTACACTGTGTAGCCGAATCCATGCCGCGTACGGTAGGCCCCGGTGCCCCTGCGTGGCAGCGGCATCGGCGACCACACACGACCCGTATCCTCATCGCGCACGTAGAAGGCCTCGCCACCCGTGTCCGAGACCGGATCATTGAGCCAGGGCGTCAAGCGGAATTCGTGCGCATTCTCGAACCACGTGTAGCCCGGTGCACTCTCACTGACGACCGTGCCCAGGCGGGCGTTCGCGATCACATTGGCCCATGGCGCCGGCGTCGGCGCGTCTTCGCGCAGCACCACGACGTACTCGCGGCCGTCCTCGCTGAAACTGCCGGTACCGTTGTCGAATTGGCCGGCGCCGCGGTAGGGAAGGAAGGGCCACGGGTCATCCACGTCCTCGTCGTGCTCGGCGCCTGGGGGCAAGCCGGCGTCGGGGCCCGGATCGGCGACGATGGGCAGCCCCGGCGTCGGCTCCGACGACAGTGCCAGTTCCTCCTGCACTGCCTGCGGCACCAGGGGAGGGATTCGCCGCGGAGGCAGGGGTTGGCGGCCGACCTGAGCGGCAAGGGTGCCGTCCTCGTCGCTGATAACCGCCCGCGCCACCGCCTGCAGCAGGACGCGGTCCTCGTGGGTCATGTTCTGCACCGGCCGCACGAAAATGCCGCCAGGGCGATCAAGCAGGCCCGTCTCCGAACTGGCGGCCACCATCCCCAGGATCTGGTCCTGCAGTTCCTGCCGATAGCCGGCCTTGCTGTCGTTCCAGATGACCAGGTCGGTGTTGAGGCCCTTCTGGCGCCAGTACGCATGCGCCTGCACCAGTTGCCGGACCAGTTCCACGTTGTCCGCGTCGGTGACCTTGAGCAGCACGATGGGCAGGTCGCCCGAGATCGCATGGCTCCACAGCCCGGATTGTCCGCGCTGGTTCTGCAGCAGGACGCCGGCACCCGCGCGCAGCAGTGAACCGGCATACAGCACGTGGGCAGCCAGGCGCTCGTACAGTGCCGCCTCGGCCTGGCTGGCGTTGATCTGCCGGCGCACCACCTGGCTGTGCGTCCACGCCAGGTCGAAGACGCGGTCGGCCAGGCGTCGGTCACGGTATTTGTCCACCAGCACCTCGCAACCGGGGCGGTCGGCGCCGACGCCATAGACCATGTCCAGCTGCACGGTCTGCTCGGGCTCAAGCACCACGCGGACGCGGATCGCTACGATCGGGTCGAGCACCGAACCGTCGGTGCCGGAAAGATCGGTATCGGCGGTCAATGCCTGTGGCGTCCGCGGCGTGTTGCCACGGCCCAGGAAGCGCGCACGATCGGTTTCGTAGGAGATCGACACCACCTCCGCGTCATGCACCGCAACCAGATGGAACATCCACGGTGGCATTTCGTCGTGCGAACGGGGCCGGCGCGTGCACAACACGGCCTGCTTGGCGGCCAGAATCTCACTCTGCACGAAGAGATTGCTGAAGGCCGGATGCGCATCGTCGGCCGCCGCAGGTGCCAGCACCACTTCGGCATAGGTGGTGATTTCCACCGTGCGCTGGCGACGGCTGCGGTTGGTCAGGCGCAGGCGCCTGAGTTCGATGTCGTCCTCGGCGGAGATGGCGACCTGTAGATGGCTCTCGCAGCCGCGGCGCGTACCACGGAATTCCGCCTTGGCGTCAGAGAAGATCGCCTCGTAATTGTCCACCGCTACGCAGGTGGGCTGGTAGGCGGCAGACCAGAACTCGCCGCTGTCCACATCGCGCAGGTAGCAGAACGACCCCCAGGCATCGGTGGTGCCGTCCTCGCGCCAACGGGTGAGCGACAGGTCGCCGTGACGGCTGTAGCCGCCGCCGGCATGGGTCAGCATGCCGTGGTAGCGTCCGTTGGACAGCAGCTGCACCTCCGGGCGCGGGCCACCCGGGTCGCGCAGCACGCGCAGCGACGTCTCGTCTTCGGCCATGGCCGAGTGCTCGCCCAGCGCTTCGACCTCATGTGGATGGAATACGCCGATGCGCGGGATGCGTTCCTGCAGCAGCAGCAAGGTGGCCTGGAACTCCACATCGGCAAGAAAGCGGCGCTGCATCGGCTGGTCGCGCAACAGGTAATCCAGCGACAGCAGGCCCATGCCCTGGTGGTGGGCCATGAACGAACGCAACAGCACGTGATCCTGCCCAGGCGGCAGCCGGGCTGGGGTGTAGTCGATCGCCTCGTACATGCCAAAGCGCCCGGAGAAACCCAATCCCTCCAGCACCTGCAGGTTCTGGCAGGCAGCTTCCGGCGCCACCATCAGCGCCATCATGCTGGCATAGGGCGCGATGACCCGATCCTGGCCCAGGCCGCGCTTCAGCCCCAATCCCGGCACGCCGAACGCGCGGTATTGGTAGTTCAGGCGGGCATCGACGGCGTTGTAGCCGGACTCGGACACGCCCCACGGCAGGTTCAGGGTGCGGCCGTAGACGATCTGCGCCTCGACCGCATGCCGCGCGGTCTGGTCCAGCAGCGTGTCCGGATAGCTGGGCATCACCAACTGCGGCATGAGGTACTCGAACATCGAGCCACTCCATGACAGCAGCGTCGGCGTGCCGTTGACCTCGGTGAGCATCCGGCCGAGCGCAAACCAGCTTTCCTGCGCCAGCTGGCCCTGGGCGATGGCGACGAAGGCACACAGGCGCGCTTCGGAGGCCAGCAGATCGTAGAAGCTGTTGTCGAGGCGATGGTCGTCGACGTTGTAGCCGATCGAGAGCAGGTTGCGGGTGCGGTAGAACAGGAACCCGTATTCCATCAGCGAGAACTGCCCGGCGCGGTGCGCCAGGGCCTGCAATTGCTGGATGCGCGCGCGTGCGTCCGCACCGATGGTACCGGCCAGCACGGCCAGCTGGCGCAGGCTTGGCACCGGCGCTTCGTGGTCCGCGTTGGCAGCGGCCGGGAGGTCGGCAAGCGACGTAAGGGCAGCGTGGCATTCGGCGGCGAACAGGGCCGGCCAGTGCAGCTCGCCTTCCTCGGGCGATGGCGGCGCGGGCCACTGCGTCAACACGGCGTCGGCCAGGCCGGCCAGTTCCTGCAGGCGGGCGAGAATCTCCACCGTTCCGACAGGGCGGTCCACACGCGTTAAGGCCAGACGCTGGCGCAGATGGTTGAGCGCCTCGACCAGCGCTGCATCGTCGCGGCGATGGCGCTGCCGTTCCTCTTCCAGCACGCCAAGCGTATCGGCCAGGCCGTCGAACGTGTGCGGCGCCAACACTGGCGCGTCCACCAGCGCGAGCAGGCCCTGGCGCAGCGTCAGCAGATGGCCGGCCAGGTTGCCGCTGTCTACAGTGGAGACGTAGCGTGGCGGCAGCGGCGCCAGGGTTTCGGTGTCGTACCAGTTCAGGAAGTGGCCGCGATGGCGCGGCAGCTGGTCCAGCGTATCGAAGGTGAGGGCGGTACGTTCAGCGACCGCGCCCAGCTGCAGATAGCCGAAATCCCACGCCGACAGATTGGCCAGCAGGGACAGGCCGATGTTGGTTGGCGAGGTGCGCCGCGCCACCACCAGCGACGGATGCTCCTGGATGTTGTCCGGTGGCAACCAATGATCCTGCTCGCGCACCCAGGCCTGGAAGAAGGACCAGGTACGCCGCGCCAGCCGGCCAAGGAATGCCCGCTGCGTAACGGAAAGCTCGGCCACGCTCGCGGCCGGTGGTCGGCCCAGCCACGCCATCAACGCGGGCGCAAAGGTCCACGCCAGCAGCAGGGGCAGGGCAAGCGGCAGTGCCTGCGGACGCACGCTGGTCACCACGGCTACCAGCACTAGCGCCAGCAGCGAGGCCGGTGCCATCACCCGCCATTCCGCGCCGCGGTCGCTGCCAAGGCGGCGCTCGACTTCGCTGGAGGGGTTCCATTGCAGCAGGTGACGGCGTGTGACGACCATGCGCCAAAGCGTGCGCAGCACGGCGTCACTGGCCAGCAACGCTTCGAAGGGCAGACACGCTACCTGGGTGGACGCGCGCAGCAACGACTGCAGCGTACCGCGCCCGACCTTGATGTAATGCGCTTCCAGCGGCGTGTCTTCCGGAACGCTCAGGGCATCGCGCAGCATGCCTATCAGCGGCGGCGCGTACCACAGTGCCAGCACCCACGCCGTCCATGCAGCAGGGTTTGCGGCATACAACCAGCCCACCACCAGCAAGGCCAGGGCAGCGATCGGCACCAGGCTGCGGCGCAGGTTGTCCAGCAGTTTGCCGCGCGACAGCAGACTGAGCCGGTTGCGTTCCCATCCCGGGCCCGGGCGCGGCGTCCATGGCATCAACCACGGCAGCAGCTGCCAGTCACCGCGGATCCACCGTGCACGGCGCTTGGCGTCGGCGGCGTAGCGCTCGGGATAGTCCTCGTACAGGCGTACATCGCTGACCAGACCTGCGCGTGCATAACAGCCTTCCAACAGGTCGTGGCTGAGGATGCGGTTCTCGGGCAGGCGACCCTCCAGTGCATGCTCGAAGGCGTCGACGTCATAGATGCCCTTGCCCACGAAGGACCCTTCGTCGAACAGGTCCTGGTAGACGTCCGAGACCATGCGCGTATACGGATCGATGCCCGGCTCGCTGCCGAACATCCGGGCAAAACGCGAAGTGCGGCGCCGCCCCAGACTGGTGCCGACGCTGGGCTGCAGGATGCCGTAGCCCTCCACCACGCGTTGCAGCGTGGGATCGAAGCGCGGGCGGTTGAGCGGGTGCGCCAAGGTGGCGACGAACGCGCGTGCCGCATCCCGCGGAAGTTGTGTATCCGAATCCAGCGTGATCACGTAGCGGACGCCGATCAGCGCAGCTGCGTCACCGACGATGCGCATGAACGCGGCCGCATCGCCCAGACGGAGCAGCGCATTGAGCGCGGCCAGCTTGCCGCGCTTGCGCTCGTGTCCCATCCACACGCCTTCGCCCGGGTTCCATTGCCTGGGGCGGTGCAACAGGTAGAAGCGGTCGCCGCGCTCGGGCGCGTAACGCCTGTTCAACTCCTCGATCCGGGCCGTGGCGTGCGCAAGCAGGGGGGCGTCCGTCGCCGCCGTGGCCTCCGCCGCGTCGAGAAAGTCCGTCAGCAGCACGAAGCGTAGTTGAGGATCGCGGTTGGCCAGGAACCGGACTTCCAGCGCCTCGACCAGCACATCGATCCCGTCGACGCTGGACAGCATCGAGGGGACCGCGACCACGGTGGCGCAGGCGGCAGGGATGCCCTCGCTGAAATCCAGCTTGGGTAGCGGCCTGGGTGCGACCAGCACCGTCGCGGTCCAGTTCACCAGCACGATGCCCAGCTCACTGAACACCAGCAGCCCCAGCAGCGCGGCCAGCCAGAGGGGTACCGCGCCACTGCCGGTTGCCAGCAGGCCAGCGGTAGCCAGTACCGCCAGCAAGGCGATCGGCAGCAGGTACAGTGCAAGCGGCACGCGATGTGCCAGCCGCCGTGCCTTGCGGTGGCGCGGTGCGGCCTCGGCCACCGCTTCAACGGTGGCGTCCACGCCTTCGCCAACCAGCCAGTAGCCCACGTGCGTGCGCGGTCCATCCGGCGGTGTCGCCGCCCGTGCCAGGTCCAGCGTGATGGTGGCCACGCGCTCCTCGGCAACGCGGCTACCGCGGGCGATCTTCTCCACCACGTGGCGATAGGCATCGCGGGTGGCGAAATCCATCTGCGCATAGACGGCCATCGGGTCTTCCCGTAGCCGCTGCTCCACCACACTCATCTCTTCAACAAAGGTGCGCCAATCCATGGTGGACAGAAAGCGCAGGCTGCCGATGCTGTTGCCGATCGATACCTGGTCGGCCGCCTGCTGCTGCCCCTCGGCGGCGACCAGTTCGTCGATGCGTTGCCCAGCCGCTGCCGCCCACTGTTCCAGCCAGGCCACGGGCATGGCCCACGCGCCCCCGCGCCCATGCAGCGAGCGCGTCAGCTCGGCGATGAACGCGCCGGTCAAGGGCGGCGCGGACCGTGCCATGTCCGCAACCACCAGGACCACATCGGTAGGCGTCTCGGAAGCGGCTTGATTGAGGTTGTCCGCCCATTGTGAAGCGAGGCGACGGTCGGTTCCATCGCGCATCACCCGCGCCGCCATCCGTCGCAGGTTCTCCAGCAGGGCCAGGCGCAGCATGATGGGGACCGCCCACAGCTCGCCCAGGCTCAGCGGCGCGAGCGATTGGTACGAAGCGATGAAGCGGCCCAGCGTGTCCGCGTCAATGCGGCCGTCACCGTGCGCGATGGCCTGCATCGACAGCTCATACACCCGTGGCAACCCGGCCGAGGGGCCCGAGACAAGCGACGGCAGCTGCCGGCTGTAGCCGCGCGGCAGGTGGCGCCGCGCGGTCTGGATCTGTTCCTCAACCAGGTAGTAGTTGTCGAGCAGCCATTCCCCCGCCGGGGTTACCGGCCGCTGTTCGCGTACCACGCTGCTGAGCAGCGAATTGGCGTCTTCCAGCACCCGCTCGTTGGCCTGCAGGCGTTCGAGCAGGCGCTCCGGGCCGGGTCGCATCCGCACGCGGTGCTGGCGCGCTAGCGCGCGGCCGTACACCTCCATCTGTTCAACGCTGTACAGCGCGGCACGCAGTGGGCCCTCGGCGGCCTCGATGGCGGGGACCGAGGCCTGGTGTTCACGCCAGCGCCAACGCACGCGACGACGCAGGCGCAGCCAGCGGCCAAATAGACGACGAAGGTGGGGCATGGGTTACCAAGGGGGGAGGGTGCGTTCTGCATGGTTGCATTGCAGGTGCCGTGGTAGCCGTGAAGGCCGGGCTGTCGGCCCGTGATGCCGGAGTTGAGCCCCCAGAACGGAACTCCCTCGCCACATTCACCCCGCAGCAGCGAAAATGCATCACTGGGCGCGCTCTGATGCGCGCCGTTCACTGCCCGCAGGATCGCGAAGATGTCCAACACCCCCTTTGGTGAATCGTCATGCGCTGCCGCAGCCAGCGGCTGCGTCGAAGTGCGCGGCGCGCGCGAGCACAACCTCAAGAATGTCGATGTCTCCATTCCGCGCAACGCATTGGTGGTGTTTTCCGGGGTGTCGGGGTCCGGAAAGTCATCACTGGCGTTCGGTACGGTCTTCGCCGAGGCGCAGCGGCGCTACTTCGAGTCGGTTGCGCCGTATGCACGGCGCCTGATCGACCAGGCCGGCGTGCCCGACGTGGACGCCATCGACGGGCTGCCACCGGCAGTGGCCCTGCAGCAGCAGCGCGGCGCCAGCAATGCGCGTTCATCGGTGGGCAGCGTCACCACGCTGTCCAGCCTGGTGCGCATGATGTACTCGCGTGCAGGCGCATACCCGGCCAACCAGCCCATGCTGTACGCCGAGGACTTCTCACCGAATACGCCACAGGGCGCCTGCAGCACCTGCCACGGCCTTGGGCATGTCTACGAAGTGACCGAAGCGTTGATGGTTCCGGATCCGTCGCTGAGCATCCGCGAACGCGCCATCGCGTCCTGGCCGCCGGCATGGCATGGCCAGAATCTGCGCGACATCCTGGTCACGCTCGGCTACGACATCGACATACCGTGGAAGAAGCTACCGAAGAAGGACCGGGAGTGGATCCTGTTCACCGAGGAGACGCCGACCGTGCCGGTCTATGCCGGCTTCACACCGGCCGAGACCCGTGCCGCGCTCAAGCGCAAGCTGGAACCCAGCTACATGGGCACGTATACCGGCGCCCGGCGCTACGTACTGCACACGTTTGCCAATACCCAGAGCGCGCTGATGCGCAAGCGGGTTTCCCGCTACATGGAAGGCAAGCTGTGCCCGACCTGTCACGGAAAGCGCCTGAAGCCGGAGGCGCTCTCGGTCACCTTCGCAGGCGTGGACATCGGCGAATTCATGCGCCTTCCGCTGGATCAACTGGCGGACCTGCTGGAGCCCATCGCGCAGGGCGATTTCAGCGCGCACAGCCGGGGTGAACGCACCAGCAGAAGCGCCACCCGCCGCGACCGCACCACGCGGGCAGCGAGCGGTCGTCCTGTCCATGCTTCGGCCCCTGACGTACGGCTGACCTCTGCCCTGTCGGAGGAGAAACGTCTGGCTGCACAGCGGCTTGCAGGCGGTGTCATGGCGCGTGTACACCAGCTGCGAGGCCTGGGCCTGGGTTACCTCTCGCTGGATCGCGCCACGCCAACACTGTCGGCCGGCGAACTGCAGCGCCTGCGACTGGCCACCCAGCTCAGCTCGTTGCTGTTTGGTGTGCTGTACGTGCTCGACGAGCCCTCGGCCGGCCTGCATCCCGCCGACAGCAAGGCGCTGTACGACGCGCTGGATCGGCTGCGCGACGGCGGGAACTCGGTGTTCGTTGTCGAACATGATCTGGAGCTGATGCGCCGCGCGCAGTGGCTGGTGGATGTCGGCCCTGAGGCGGGCGAGCATGGCGGGCGCGTGCTCTACAGCGGCGAGCCGGATGGCCTGCGGCAGGTGCAGGATTCACGCACAGCCCGGTATCTGTTCGACCAGGTGCCTGCACCTGCCAGCCGGCAACGCAGCGCTGGGGGTTGGCTGGAACTGAAGGGCATCCACCGCCACAACCTGCAGGGTGTGGATGCGCAGCTGCCGCTGGGGCTGCTGACCGCAGTGACCGGCATTTCGGGCTCCGGCAAGTCCAGCCTGATGGCGCAGGCACTGCCTGAGCTGATGCTGCTGCACCTGGGGCATGAGCCCGCAGACGATGGAGCGGAGGGCACGCCCACGGACGGGCCGACCGTGATCGAAACCACGCGAGGCCAGTTGGCAGGTGATGTAGACGCCATCCAGCGGGTAGTGCAGGTGGACCAGAAGCCGATCGGCCGCACGCCACGCTCCAATCTGGCCACCTATACCGGGCTGTTCGACCACGTGCGCAAGCTGTTCGCGGCGACGCCCGCCGCGCGCCGCCGTCGTTTCGATGCGGGCCGCTTTTCCTTCAACGTGGCCAAGGGCAGATGCGAGACCTGCGAGGGCGAAGGGTTCGTCAGCGTCGAACTGCTGTTCATGCCCAGCGTCTATGCGCCTTGCCCCACCTGCCACGGCGCCCGCTACAACGAGGCCACGCTGGCGGTGCTGTGGAATGACCGCAACATCGCCGAGGTCCTGCAGATGACGGTTGAGCAGGCGCATGCGTTCTTCATCGAGGAGGATGCCATTGCCCGTCCGCTGCAGTTGCTGAAGGAAATCGGCCTGGGGTACCTGCGACTGGGCCAGCCGGCCACGGAACTGTCAGGCGGTGAAGCACAACGCATCAAGCTGGCGACCGAGCTGCAGCGCAGCCAGCGTGGGCGCACGCTTTACGTGCTGGACGAGCCCACCACCGGCCTGCATGCGTCGGACGTGGACAGGCTGCTGGTCCAGCTGCAGCGGCTGGTTGAAGCGGGAAATACGGTGGTGATGATCGAGCACGACATGCGTGCTGTCGCGCAGGCGGACTGGGTGATCGACCTCGGGCCGGGTGCAGGCGCTGCGGGTGGCACCATTGTGGCCAAGGGAACGCCGCAACAGGTGGCCCGCGCCAAAGGCAGCAGGACGGCGCCGTTCCTTGCGCGGGAGCTGGGGCAGGGCGGCTGAGTGGCCGGGAGTGGACTATGGTGAGATCAAGGAGCGCCCGCGCCGAGTCGCCCCAGGAGAGTGGCCCATCACGCGCTTGTAGGCGCGACTGAACGCTGCCTGCGACGCGTAGCCGAGACGCTCTGCCACTACCTCGATGGAGAGGCTTTGGTGGGTCAGCCATTGACTCGCCAATTGCATTCGCAGCTCGGTCACGTAGCGCAGGGGCGCGGTTCCAATAACGGTCTGGAACCGGTCTGCAAAGACAGAGCGTGAGATGTTGGATTCTGCAGCCAACGCTTCGACGGTCCAGTCGCGCCCAGGGTCTTTGTGCAGGGCAAGCAACGACAGCGATAGACGAGGGTCGCGCATGGCCATGACCAAGCCGGATGCGCCGTCGCAACCGCGCTCGACCCAGTCGCGGACAATCATCGCGGCGACGGCATCCGCCAGTCGGGCGAGTATTCCTGCAAATCCGATACGTCCGGAGCACACCTCGCGCTTCATCGCGTCGACCATCGGCAACAGCCCGGGGAACTGAGTGCCGTTGCCATCGGCCAACATCACCGCCGGCATCACCTTGCTCAACCCTTGCATGCCACCCAGATCGAACACCATGCATCCGTGGAAAAGCACGGCGCTTGGCACGGCATGGGTGCTCGGGCACGTGTCTATCCCGCTTACCGTGTCACCCAGCGGAGCTGCGTCTATCGTTTCCAGGCACTGGACGGGATGGTTCTCGCCCGACAGCAACGCGTGTCCTTCTCCGCGGGGAAGAAGCACGACATCCCCTGCGGAGAGCACGTGTTGGCTGCCGTCCTCGCCACGAAGAATCGCAGTGCCCACTGCCACGTAATGGAAGTAGGCATGCCCTGGCTTCGGGGGAAATCCAAGCCCAAAGGTCGGCCCGGTCTGAATGCGTCGGTATTGAACGCCATGCAGCCGCATGCCGGTCAGCAGCTCGCTGATCAGGTCAGAAGGCTGGTGTGGAGCGTGGCTCATGGAGACGACCCGGGGTTACGATCAAAAATACAGGTCAGACAATCATAGATCATCCTGACATGGCTCCCTAGACTCTCGGCTGCACGAATGCACTGGGATCTTTGATGAGCAATAACGTAGTGGATACCGTGGACGCGCCTGATTCTGTGGCCCGGGGTAGCGGGGAGCCGTCTTCATCGGCATGGGTGGCCGTGTTTTCGCTGGCCATGGGTGTCTTCGGGCTGCTCACGGCCGAATATCTGCCTGCCAGCCTGTTGACGCCGATGGCGGCGGGCCTGGGGGTATCGGAGGCGCTGGCGGGTCAAGCAGTGACGGTCACCGCGGTAGTGGCCCTGTTCGCTGGCCTGCTTGTGCCTCGGCTGACCCGTTCGATGGACAGGCGCCTGGTGCTGCTGGGTTTCACGGCTCTGATGATCCTCTCCAACGCTCTGGTGGCATTGTCGTCCAGCATGGGCGTCCTGTTGGTGATGCGCGTCCTTCTGGGCATCGCCCTGGGGGGTTTCTGGAGCATGGCAGCGGCGGTGGCCATGCGGTTGGTGCCGCCACAACGCGTGCCTCGCGCGCTCTCCATCATCTTCAGCGGCATTGCGGTTGGCACGGTGGTGTCGGTGCCTTTGGGCAGCTACCTCGGTGGTCTGCTGGGCTGGCGCAGCGCCTTCTGGGCTGCGACGGCGGTAGGTGGACTCACGTTTGCGTTCCAGTGGTTCACGCTGCCCCGAATGGCCCCGCGCAAGGCAGCAGTTCCGGAGTCGGTGGTGGGGCTCCTGCGCCGGCCAGGCGTTGCGGTCGGCATGCTGGCCTGCGTTCTGGCGCACACCGGTCAGTACTCGCTCTTTACCTACATCCGTCCTACGTTGGAGAGCCTGGGGCAGATGAGCGCGGATGGCCTGGCGCTGATTCTGCTCGGGTTCGGCGTGGCGAACTTTGTCGGCACACTCCTGGCCGGCTGGCTGATGGAGCGCAGCTTGAAAGTCACGTTGGTGATCATGCCTGCCTTGGTGGGCGTAGCCGCGCTCGGCATGGTCCTGTTGCCGGTGGGCGTTGGTGGGCTGGCGATGCTGGTCGCGCTCTGGGGACTGGCCTTCGGTGGCGTGCCCGTTGCCTGGTCGAACTGGGTTGCACGTGCGGTGCCCGATCAGGCCGAGAGTGCCGGTGGGATGGTGGTCGCCGCAGTGCAGTCCTCGATCGCCGCGGGGGCGGCTTTGGGTGGCCTGGTATTCGGGCTGGGGGGCATCGTTGCCGTCCTCACCGTTGCAGCGGCGGTGATGCTGCTCGCCAGCGTGCTCATTGCGTTCCGTGTCAGGGTGAGCTCGGCGACGCTCTCGTCAGGTCCGGTGTTTCACCTCTAGCCGTCATCTGTCCTGAGCGTCCTGCTGGCCAACTGAAGGTAGCCGCACCCGCAGTTGGCCAGCGGGCCGCATTAGTCCAACCAAGGCAGCTCCACCACCACTTTGCCCTTCGCCCGCCCGCTCTCCACATAGGCCAACGCGTCCTGGGTGTCCTGGAACGGAAATACCCGGTCAATCACCGGGCGGATCGCACCGGACTCGACCAGCGGGGTGATCCTGCGCAACTGTTGCCCGTCGGCGCGCATGAAGACAAAGGTGTAGGTCACGCCTTTCTGCCTGGCCTTGCTGCGGATACCACGGCTGAGCAGGCGCAGGACCTGCTTGAGCGGCCAGCCGAGCCCGCGCGCGGCGGCAAAGGCCGGCGTCGGTGGCCCGGAGATGGAGATGAGATGTCCGCCCGGCTTGAGGATCTGCAGCGAGCGCTCCAGCTCCTCTTTACCCAGGCTGTTGAGCACCACATCGTAGTCGCGGAGCTCGGAGGCGACGTCCTGCTGCCTGTAATCGATGACGACATCCGCGCCCAGCGCCTTCACCCACGCGACGTTGGCCGTGCTGGTCGTGGTCGCCACGAAGGCTCCCAGATGCTTGGCCAGTTGGATGGCCACGGTGCCGACGCCGCCGGAGCCCGCCTGGATGAAGACCTTCTGTCCTGGCTTCAACTGAGCGGTTTCCACAAGCGTCTGCCACGCGGTCAGTGCGACCAGCGGCAGCGAGGCGGCCTCCACCATGTTGAGGTTGCGGGGTTTGGGCGCCACAGAGCCCGCGTTGACCGCAATGAACTCGGCGAACGTGCCGATGCGATCATCGTCGGGACGTGCATATACCTCATCGCCCGGCTTGAACTGGGAAACGCCCGCGCCCACACGCTCCACCGTACCGGCCAGGTCGTTGCCCAGGATCAGCGGCAGGCGATACGGCAGGACCGCCTTGAACTCGCCACGCCGGATCTTCGTGTCCAGCGCGTTGACGCTGGCCGCGTGCACGCGGATGAGTACATCGCCGTCGCGCAGCGGTGGCGTTGGTACCTCACCGATGCGCCCCGTTTCCTTCTTGCCATACCGGTCGATGAGGAAGGCTTTCATGCGCGGTAGCGCTCCGCTGCCTGCGCCTGGCGGAGATCCGAGAGCAGGCCCTGGCGCGATGCCTCCAGCGTATCCCAGCGTTCGGCCACATGCAGCGGCGGAATGGTCACCGGTTCGCGGCGATCAAAGCCGACCAGGGCGGCATCGACCAGTTCGCCAACGTCCATCACTTCGGGCAGCGTGTTGATGTCGATGCCGGCACGCTCCCAGATCTCGGTGCGGGTGGCCGCCGGCAGGACGGCCTGCACGTAGACGCCCTTGGGCGACAGTTCCAGGCTGAGGCCCTGCGACAGGAACAGCACGAAGGCTTTGGTCGCGCCATAGATGGTCATGCCAAGCTCCGGTGCCAGGCCGACTACCGAGCCGATGTTGACGATCGCGCCTTCGCCGGCGGTGGCCAATCGCGGTGCAATGGCAGCGGCCAAGCGCGTCAGGGCGAGGGTGTTCAGTGTCACCAGTTGGTCGATGCTGTCGGCCGATTGCGCGGTGAAGCCGCCGGACTGGGCGATGCCTGCGTTGTTGATCAGGATGCCGATACGGGCATCGTCACGCAGGCGGGCTTCCACGGCGGCCAGATCGGTGCGCTGGGTGAGGTCGGCCGGCAGGACGTCTACGACGACCCCGGTGTCCTGGCGCAGGCGCGCGGCCAATGTCTCCAGACGCGTCCTGTCGCGCGCAACCAGCACCAGGTCGTGGCCGCGGCGTGCGAAGCGTTCGGCGTAAACGGTGCCGATGCCGCTGGAGGCGCCGGTGATGAGGACGGTGGGAAGCTGGCTCATGGTGTATCTCTTGGAATTGGAAGGGGCGAACGGGGTGTGCAGCGCGGCGCTGTCGAACGGTTACTGCGGCGCCGTATCGGTCAATGCGGGGTAGTCGGTGTAGCCCTCCGCACCGCCGCCGTACAATGTCGCTGGATTCAACGCGTTCAACGGCGCGCCGGTTTTCAGGCGTTCGACCAGATCGGGATTGCTGATGAAGGCGCGGCCAAACGCGATGAGGTCTGCTTTGCCAGCGGCAAGCCGTGCGTTGGCCAGTTCGAGGTCGTAGCCATTGTTGGCCAGGTAGGTGCCGTTGAAACGTCGGCGCAGGCTGTCAAAGTCGAACGGCGCTACGTCGCGCGGGCCGCCGGTAGCACCTTCCACCACGTGCAGGTACACGATGCCCAGTGCGCTGAGCTGATCGACGATGTAGTCGTACTGCGGCTGCGGGTCGCTGACGGTGGAAATCGCGTTGGCCGGCGAAACCGGCGAGATGCGCACACCGGTGCGATCAGCACCGATCTCCTGTGCCACGGCGGCGGTGACGTCCAGCAGCAGGCGCGCGCGGTTCTCGACCGAGCCGCCGTACGCATCGGTGCGCTGGTTGGCGCCGTCCTTGATGAACTGTTCCAGCAGGTAGCCGTTCGCACCGTGGATTTCGACCCCATCGAAGCCGGCGGCGATGGCATTGGCGGCGGCCTGGCGGAAGTCGTTGACGATGCCGGGCAGTTCGTCGATCTCCAATGCGCGCGGTTCGGACACATCAACAAAGCCGTTGTGCACGAATGTCTTGGTCTGCGCACGGATGGCCGAAGCGGAGACGGGTGCGGCGTGGCCGGGCTGCAGATCCACGTGCGAGATGCGGCCCACGTGCCAGAGCTGCACGAAGATGTGCCCGCCACGTGCGTGCACGGCGTCGGTGACCTGGCGCCAGCCGTCGATCTGATCCTGCGTGTAGAGCCCCGGCGTGTCCTGGTAGCCCTGGGCCTGGGCCGAGATCTGGGTGGCCTCGGTGATGATCAGGCCCGCCGAGGCCCGCTGGGCGTAGTAGCTGGCCGCCAGCCGGTTGGGCACCAGGCCGGCATCGGCGCGGTTGCGCGTCAGCGGTGCCATCACGATACGGTTGGCCAGCGTCAGCGGGCCAAGGGGGTAGGGCTGGAACAGTGTCGTGGTCGTCATCTGATGTGGGGCTGGTGGTCGTTGCCGCAATGATGATGACCGTAATCCAGGATGTCAATGGTTTGATGATGAACGTAATCCATATGTGCTAGACTGCCGTCCTTCCGCAGCACAGCCCCTGGGGCATCGGGTCATGAAGGTCACCAAGGCACAAGCGCAGGCCAACCGGGCGCACATTGTCGAAACCGCATCCACGCTCTTCCGGGAGCGGGGCTACGACGGTGTGGGCGTCGCAGACCTGATGGCGGCTGCAGGCTTTACCCACGGTGGCTTCTACAAGCATTTCGGCTCCAAGACCGACCTCATGGCCGAAGCCTCCATCTGCGGCCTGGCGCAATCTGCCGACGCCGCAGCGGGCATGGATCTGGCGGGATTTCTTGGCTACTACCTTTCCCGGGAGCATCGGGATGACCCAGGCCACGGCTGCACGATGGCCGCGTTGAGTGCAGACGCCGCGCGCCAGCCGGCAACGGTCAAGGCAGCCTTTGCGGCTGGCATAGAAGCCCAGGTAGGGCGCCCTGCCGGCGAGGATGATCCGTCGAGCGAGCACGCCAGCCCGGAGGCGCGTGCGCGCCGGATAGCCCTGATGGCCATGGCCGTGGGCGCGGTGGTGCTGTCCAGGTCCTGTCCGGATGATTCGCCGCTGGCGGACGAAATCCTGGATGCGTGCCGGGCGGCTGTCATGGCGCGCCTGTCGGATGCGCCCGATCACTGAGTCGCGCCTGCGCGCGTGCGTCTGGGCCGTCAGCCGGCGCGCGCGATGCAGGCCGCCGTGCTTCAGTCCGACCTGGCACCACTGCGGACCTTAAGCGTCCCGCTTCAGCCAGCCCACCAGCGCCGAAAATGCCGGCGAGGGCTGCCGGCGGTTCGGGTAGTACAGGTGATAGCCCGGAAAAGGCACGCACCATTCGTCGAGCACGGCAAGCAGCCGGCCCTCGGCAATGTGATCGGCCACCATCGGCTCAGGCACGTACGCCAGGCCCAGGCCGTCCAGGGCGGCATTGATCACGTGGATCATGCTGTTGAACACCAGTGGTCCGTCGCCGCGCACGGTGAACTCCTTGCCCTTCTCCTCGAACTCCCACGCATAGATGGCGCCATTCGGGCGATGCCGGATGTGCACGCAGCGATGTTGCGTGATATCGGCGGGCTTCCTTGGCTTGGCATGCTTCTGGAAGTAGTCGGGCGATCCCACCACCACCAGCCGCCAATCCGGCCCGACCCTGACCGCGATCATGTCCTTGCTGAGCGCCTCGCCCAGCCGGATGCCGGCGTCGAAGCGCTGTTCCACCACGTTGGTGAAGCCGTAATCGACGTAGAACTCCAGTGTGATGTCCGGATACTCGGCGAGGAATCCGGCAAGGCGAGGGCGGATGATGGTCTCCATCGAATCGTCCGTGCAGGAGATCCGCAGGGTTCCGGCCGGGCGATCGCGCAGATCCCCCAATGCCTCCACACTGGCGCCGATGGCCTCGAAGTGCGGTGCGATGGAGCGCATCAGGCGCTCGCCCGCCTCGGTCGGGCAGACGTTGCGCGTGGTCCGGGCCAGCAGCCGGATGCCCAGGCGCTCCTCCAGCAGCCGCATGGAGTGGCTGAGCGCCGAGGGTGTCACCCCCAGGCGAACAGCTGCCTTGGTGAAGCTCTGCTCCTGTGCCACCACCAGGAAGGCCTGCAGGTCGTTGGTCTTCACGCTGCTCATGGGTCAATTGTGAGCTCAACTCAGTAATGCATCAACTTTCAGCCGGCTTATCGCGGTAGCAGGCGCCGCCTATCGTGGCGACCTGAGTTCCCACTGAGGCCGTCCGCACATGAAACCCACCACGCTGCTGCTGGCACTGATTGCCAGCCATTTCGTTCCGCAGTCGGCCGTGGCCGCCGAGGCACCGGTCGCCGCAAGAGCCGCCGGCGCCGACAATTTCTACAGAAGCGCCAGCGTAAAGGGCGAGCGCGTCAGCTTCCGCAACCAGTACCAGATGGAGGTGGTCGGAACGCTGTACCGGCCTCAGGGCCAGGTGCGGGGTGCCCGCGCGCCAGCCGTGGTAGTCGGTC
The DNA here is from genome assembly GCF_021605635.1 of Stenotrophomonas sp. PA-6-5C. Lineage (NCBI taxonomy): Bacteria > Pseudomonadati > Pseudomonadota > Gammaproteobacteria > Lysobacterales > Lysobacteraceae > Stenotrophomonas > Stenotrophomonas sp. PA-6-5C. Next base: position 9,605 of record NZ_WKEE01000055.1, on the reverse strand, counting down.
ATCCGATGGGCGCAGTGAAGGAGCAGAGTTCACAGTTGTACGCGCAGAAGCTGGCTGAGCAGGGCTTCGTTACGCTGGCGATCGACCTGTCCTTCTGGGGTGAAAGCGCCGGTACGCCTCGGCACCTGGTGTCGCCGGAGATCTATTCGGATGACATCAGCGCGGCGGTGGACTTCCTGAGCGCGCAGTCGTTCGTGGACCCGGAACGAATTGGCGGCTTGGGTATCTGCGGCAGTGGCAGTTTCGTGATCAGCGCTGCGAAGATCGATCCACGCATCAAGGCAATCGCGACGGTCAGCATGTATGACATGGGCGCCGCTGTGCGCCAGGGGTTGAACAACACGCAGTCGCTTCAACAGCGCAAAGCGATGATCCAAGCGGCGACGAAGCAGCGCCTGGTTGAGTTCAACGGTGGGCAGGCCGCCTATGTGCCAGGCACCGTGAACACGCTGGATGCCGATACGCCGGACGTGCAGCGTGAGTTCTTCGATTTCTACCGTACGCCGCGCGGTGCCTATGCGGCCGCAGGCGAGCAGCCCGAACGAACCACCCAGCCGCTGTTCAGCAGCCTGGTCAAGTTCGTCAACTTCTATCCGTTCAACGACATCGAGACCATCTCGCCGCGGCCGATGTTGTTCATCTCGGGCGACCACGCACATTCCCGTGAGTTCAGCGAGGATGCGTACCGCAGGGCAGCCCAGCCGAAGGAACTCTACTGGGTGAAAGATGCCGGCCACGTAGACCTGTATGACCGCACCGACCTGATTCCCTTCGCCAGGTTGGCGACGTTCTTCCAGCAAGGCCTCGCTGGGAAATGAGCAGTAACGACGCGACGGCCGAACCGGCCAACTGGGGCGGTGTGCTCGCGATGACGCTATGCGTGTTCGCACTGATCGCCTCCGAATTCATGCCGGTGAGCCTGCTCACGCCCCTGGCGGCTGACCTCGGTGTGTCCGAAGGGCTGGCCGGGTATGGAATTGCCATCTCCGGCGCCTTCGCAGTGCTGACCAGCCTGTCGATCTCCCGGTTGGCCGGCAGCATCAACCGGAAGACCCTGCTGCTGACGCTCACCGCAGTGATGGCGGTGTCGGGCGTGGTGGTGGCGATGGCTCCCAGCTACCCGATCTACATGATGGGCCGGGCACTGATCGGCGTGGTGATCGGTGGGTTCTGGTCGTTGTCTGCGGCCACGGCCATGCGCCTGGTGCCTGCAGCGCAGGTGCCCCGTGCATTGGCGATTTTCAACGGTGGCAACGCACTGGCGACGGTAGTGGCTGCGCCCTTGGGCAGCTACCTTGGCGGCGTGATCGGATGGCGTGGGGCATTCCTGTGCCTTCTGCCGGTGGCCGCCATCGCGCTGGCATGGCAGTGGCGGTGTCTTCCTTCCATGCCCGCAGAAGGAAGGCAATCCCACGGCGGGGTACTGGCCCTGCTGCGGCGGCGGGTAGTGATGCTGGGCATGGCGGCGTGCGGCGCCTTCTTCATGGGGCAGTTTGCCTTGTTCACCTATGTGCGCCCGTTCCTGGAAAAGGTCACGGGCGCAGGTGAATCTGCGATTCCTCTGGTGCTGCTGGCCATCGGCGCAAGCGGTTTTGTCGGCACGCTCGCCATCGGGGCATTCCTCAGGCGCGGGCTCTACCGCACATTGGTGGCGGTTCCCACCGTGATGGCGGTGATTGCAGTAGCGCTGGTGCCGCTGGGTTCACACCTGTGGCCGACCGCCGTACTGCTTTCCGCATGGGGCCTGCTTGCCACGGCTGCACCGGTGGGCTGGTGGAGCTGGCTGGCGCGCACGTTCACCCACAATGCTGAAGCCGGCGGCGGGCTGATGGTGGCGGTGGTGCAGTGTTCGATCGCGCTGGGGTCCTCCCTCGGCGGCCTGCTGTTGGACAGCGTTGGCTTCGCCAGTACGTTTCTGGCCAGTGCTGGCCTGCTGTTGTTCGCGGCGCTGCTTGCCCATGTCACGGCTGCTGACGCTGCGTCCATCGCCGATGCGTCGGTAGCAACGGAGGTGCATGGCTGATGAGGCACTGGACCGCGATCGCGGGACGTCTGCTGCCCTTCCTCGCATTCGTGACGGTCTCGGCATGCGCCGCCGAGCGACAGCAGCAATCGGTCGTGCCCCTGAACGCGGCATCCAATCCGGAGGTCCCTGCAATGAAGATTCGGCTGACCATCAACGACCAGACACTGTCGGCCACGCTGGAGGACAGCATTCCCGCACGCGAGTTCGCCGCCCAGTTGCCGATTACCCTTCAGCTTGAGGACTATGCTGCTACGGAGAAGATCGCGCAGCTCCCGCGCCGCCTCAACATTGCCGGCGAACCGGACGGGATCACGCCAGTGGCGGGCGATATCGCCTTCTACGCACCGTGGGGAAATCTGGCGATCTTCCACAGACCGTTCGGCTACTCGAAGGGGCTGGTGCTGCTGGGACGTATCGAGGGAAGTCTGCAGGCCCTTCGTGCCGAGGGGCCGGTGGTGGTTCGCCTGGAAGTCGAGTAGCGGTTTGGCTGCCGTGCTCACTCCGAACCGTTTCTCTGTTGGCGACAGGGCCTGGCACCCGCTTGTGTGAACGGAATTACCAAGGCGGCTGGCGGCTTGCGCCGCCAGCCTACGGACGCGGGAGGGGACCCGCCCGGTGCTTTAGAAGTAGTAGGCAGCTGAAAATGCCACGATGTCTGAGCCGACGTCGTACTTGCCCTGCAGGCTGCTGCCCGTCGCCGAGACCACCGACACTTCCGGCTTGTCCAGGAAGAGATGCGTGTAGCCGAAGCTGTATTCAGCCGACTCAGAGGCTCGATACGTAGCGCCCAGGGATAGCCACTTGCGGTCGCTGTCTGGCACGCGGACATCACGGATATCGTCTGTCACAGGGCTCTGATCGGTCGCGATGCCCGCGCGGAGCGTTAGCTTCTGGCTATAGCGATACTCCGTGCCGATGGAAGCAAACGTTGTATCCCGGTAGCTGAAGTCCAGAGCCCGGGTGGGCTGAGCAGAGTGGAAGTCCAGCCTGATTTCGGCGAACTTGGACCACGCCGTGCGTGTTACATCGGCCATGACCGTCCACCGGTCATTGACCTGATGGCTGATGCTGCCGGTCAGCGTGGCGGGAAGATTGAGCGCAGTGCTTGCGTCGGTGTCGACAAACCAGCCAGGACGCGCCGCTGCCAACAATGGTGCGGCGGTCGCTGGAACCCCGAAGCTCACCTCTGCGTCGTTGAGCTTGTGTTCCACCTTGGATCGATAGGCGATGCCGATATTGGTTCCCTCTACAGGGGTGAAGAGCCCGCCGAGGGTGAAACCAACCGCGTCATCCTTGGCGTCAATGTGCGTGTAGCCATCTGCACTTCCCGGAGAAAAGCCTGGCGCTCGTGCGCCGGCGAGCACGGCGCCGAAATCGACCGCATCATGAAGCTCCGCTTCCACACGCTCGACAAAAACAGAGGCGCCGAAGGAGACATAGGGATTTACGTCGTAAGAAAGCGACAAACCAAGGTCAACCGATTTGATCTCTGTCTTGATCCCGTTGTAGCGACCTATCCAGTTGCTCTCATATTCGGTCTTGAAGCCAAAGGGCGCAGTCAATGAAAGTCCCAGGTGGGCCTTCTCACCCAATGGGGTATGGAAATAGAGGGCAGGGATGGGGCTGGTGTCACCTGCGTCCCCGCCATCACCTCCAGAGAGCGGACGTCCCCGGGCATCGCGGCCCTCGCCTTTGAAGTCCACGGTGTAGTTCACAACACTTGCATCGGCTTGGAACAGCCGCCCATCGAGGAGGCGCATGGCAGCCGGATTGTCCGCTATCACCGATGCGTCGCCTGGGGCACTGATCGACCCTGCAAAGGCGCGGCCCAGGCCCTTTGCACTTTTCTCTTTCAACTGGAACGCAGCAGCCTGCGCAGTGTCGGTCGTGCCTGCCAATGCACTCAGTAGCGCCAGCGCAAGTATCGTTTTTGCGGTCATTGCTTGCCCTCCACAGGCAATTGTCGATGCGACGGTTCGCACGGGGGACACTCCAGATTCAGAAGGTGCTCCTCACGGCGTGACACGGCTCGGCTTTGGTGCGTAACGGCATCCCGGCTACCGGGATCCATCGCCCAGCTGAGTTTTTCCGATTATTGGACATGTGACTCATTGGGTCAAGCGTCACTTTCGAGGCGGGTAGTGGACCGATACCCGATCGGTCACCATTTGCCCGCGTTACCGCGCGGCGCTACCCTTGCCCGATGTCTACTTCAACCTCTGCAGCACTCGACGCCGGGCGCGGCCCCGCCGAGCACGACGTGCGCACCCAGATCATCGAGGCTGCCACCGCGCATTTCAGCCACTACGGCTATGACAAGACGACCGTGTCCGACCTCGCCAAGGCCATCGGCTTCTCGAAGGCCTACGTCTACAAGTTCTTTTCCTCCAAGCAGGCCATTGGCGAGGTGATCTGCGCCAATTGCCTCAGTCAGATCGAAAGCGAGGTTCATCAGGCCCTGCAAGGCGTGCAAGCGCCTGCCGAGAGGCTGCGGTTGTTGTTCACCGTCATTGTGGAGGCCGGTCTTCGTCTGTTTCTGCAGGATCGGCGCCTGTATGAAATTGCCGTTGCGGCCGCGACGGATCAATGGCCTTCAGCGCAGGCTTATGAAGGGCGCATCAGGCAGCTTGTTGAAGGCATCATCAAGGATGGACGCGCTTCCGGCGCATTTGAGTGCACGACGCCGCTCGAGGACACCAGCCGTGCGGTCTACCAGGTCCTGCTTCCTTATCTGAACCCTGTAACGCTGCCGCACCTGGCGCCCCTGCACAAAGAAGCGCCAAGTGCCTTGCAGGAGTTGGTCCTCCGGAGCCTTGAGTCACGGCCGTAGTGACTATTGACTATATCAGTCACTAGGAGCAGAATCCCTCCGGATACCCCACTCCGGAAGGCCGCATGCGTCGCCGTTTTGTAGTCACAGCCCTCTACTGTGTTGCTCCGTTGTTCCTTGTGGCCTGCGGAAAGTCGGATGACGTCGATCCCCGGACCGCTCCGCCCACCGTCCGGATTGCCCAAGTGCAACCCGGGGCGGGAGGCGCGCGCACGTTCACAGGAACCGTCGCCGCACGCGTACAGAGTGATCTGGCCTTTCGGGTGGGTGGCAAGGTCACCGAGCGCCTGGTTGAGACGGGGCAGACGGTAAAGCGCGGCGACGTGCTCTATCGGATTGATCCCGTCGATCTGAATCTGGCAGCGGCCTCCCAGCAGCAGGCCGTCATCGCGGCCCGAGCGCAAAGCGCGCAAGCCACCGCAGACGAAGCGCGATACCGCGATCTGGCAGCCAAGGGCGTCGTTTCCCGGTCGGCCTACGATCAGATCAAAGCGGCGGCGGACGCAGCATCGGCACAGCTCAAGGCGGCCGACGCGCAAGCCCGGGTTGCACGTAATGCCAGTCAATACACGGCGCTCGTCGCCGATGCCGACGGAGTGGTCATGACCATCTCCGCTGAGCCCGGTCAGGTCGTGGCGGCGGGGCAGATCGTCGCCCGGCTTGCCCGTGCAGGCAGTCGGGAGGCCGTGGTCCAGTTGCCCGAGACGCTGCGACCCCAGATCGGCTCCGTGGCCTCAGCGTCCCCGTTCGGGGCAAGCGGCAAGATCCCCGCACGGTTGCGCGTGCTCTCGGAATCGGCCGACCCCGCCACCCGGACCTTCGAAGCTCGCTACACCCTGGAAGAGGGCAGCGCGGCGCTGCCGCTGGGTTCGACGGTGGCGGTCGAACTTGCAGGCGCAGCACCTGCCGGTGCGTCGGCCGGCCTCGAGGTGCCGTTGGGCGCATTGTTCGATCCTGGTACCGGTCCCGGCGTCTGGATGATCGGTGGTGAGCCGCTCAAAGCCCATTGGACGCCGGTCGCCGTCAAGCAGTTGGGTGATGACCGGGTCGTGGTTGAGGGGGCCCTGAAAGCATCGGATCGCGTGGCTGCCCTCGGCGCCCATCTACTCCGCGAAGGGCAGGTGGTTCGCATCGCTGAGACCGCCAGGAACGCCGCTGCAAACGGAGCCCACCAGTGAGTGGGTTCAATCTGTCGGCACTTGCGGTGCGCGAGCGTGCCATCACGGTTTTCCTGATCTTTCTGGTCTCCGTTGCCGGCATCGTTTCCTTCTTCCAGCTCGGCCGCGCTGAGGACCCGGCGTTCACTGTCAAGGTCATGACCATCGTGACGGCCTGGCCGGGCGCTACGCCAACAGAAATGCAGGACCAGGTCGCCGAGAAGCTGGAAAAGCGTCTGCAGGAACTGCGCTGGTATGACCGCAGCGAAACCTACACCCGGCCTGGCCTGTCCTTCACCACGTTGACCTTGCAGGACGGCACACCCCCTTCGCAGGTGCAGGAGGAGTTCTACCAGGCGCGCAAGAAGATGGCTGACGAAGCCGCAAATCTGCCCGCAGGCGTGATCGGCCCGATGGTCAACGACGAATACGCCGATGTCACGTTTGCCCTTTTCGCACTGAAAGCAAAGGGTGAACCGTTCCGCCTGCTTGCGCGTGATGCCGAGACGCTGCGTCAGCGATTGCTGCACGTTCCTGGCGTGAAGAAGGTAAACATCATTGGTGAGCAATCCGAACGCATCTATGTGGAGCTGTCGCACGAACGCCTGTCGAACCTCGGCATCACGCCGCAGGAGGTGTTCGGAGCTCTGAACGGGCAGAACGCCCTGACGCCGGCAGGCTCGGTCGAGGCCAAAGGTCCGCAGATCTTCATTCGCCTCGATGGCGCGCTCGATCAGCTGGACAAGATCCGCGATACACCCATCGTTGCACAGGGCAGAACCCTCAAATTACAGGATATTGCCACCGTCAAGCGTGGCTATGAGGACCCGTCGACCTTCATGATCCGCAACGGTGGCGAGCCAGCCATGCTGCTGGGCATCGTCATGCGTGACGGCTGGAATGGCCTGGATCTCGGCGCCTCACTCGACGCGGAAGTCAGGAAGATCAATGACGGGCTTCCTGTCGGGATGGCGCTGGACAAGGTCACCGATCAGGCCGTGAACATCAGCTCGTCGGTCGACGAGTTCATGATGAAGTTCTTTGCCGCGCTGCTGGTGGTGATGCTGGTCTGCTTTGTCAGCATGGGCTGGCGGGTGGGTGTGGTGGTGGCTGCGGCCGTGCCACTGACCCTGGCTGCCGTGTTCATGGTGATGGCTGCGACCGGCAAGAACTTTGACCGCATCACGCTCGGCTCGCTGATCCTGGCGCTTGGTCTGCTGGTGGACGACGCCATCATCGCCATCGAAATGATGGTGGTGAAGATGGAAGAGGGCTACAGCCGGGTCAAGGCATCGGCCTACGCATGGAGCCATACGGCAGCGCCCATGCTGGCCGGCACCCTGGTCACTGCGGTGGGCTTCATGCCCAACGGTTTCGCCCGGTCCACTGCGGGCGAATACACCAGCAACATGTTCTGGATCGTGGGCATTGCGCTGATCGTGTCGTGGGTGGTCGCGGTGTTCTTTACGCCTTACCTCGGGGTGAAGCTCCTCCCTGAACTCAAGACCGTCGAAGGCGGGCACAGCAGTCTCTACGACACGCCGCGCTACAACCGCTTCCGGTCGATCCTGGCGCGCGTGATCGCGCGCAAGTGGCTTGCCGCAGGTTCGGTGATCGGCCTGTTCGTGCTTGCTGTGGTGGGCATGGGGCTGGTGAAAAAGCAGTTCTTCCCCATTTCCGATCGCCCGGAGGTGTTGGTCGAAGTGCAGATGCCCTACGGCACGGCCATCGAACAGACCAGCCTGGCTACCAGGAAGGTCGAAAAGTGGCTTTCGGAGCAGGAAGAATCGAAGATCGTCACGGCCTATATTGGTCAGGGCGCTCCCCGGTTCTATCTTGCCATCTCGCCGGAACTACCGGATCCGGCATTCGCCAAGATCGTGGTGCGTACCGACAGCCAGGAACAGCGCGATGCCTTGAAAGCACGACTGCGTCAGGCGGTAGCTGAGGGCTTGGCGCCCGAGGCGCGTGTGCGCGTGACGCAGCTGGTGTTCGGGCCTTACTCGCCATACCCGGTGGCCTACCGTGTCAGCGGTCCGGATCCGGACGTCATCCGTGGCATTGCGGCCAAGGTCGAGCAGACCCTGCATGCCAGCCCGATGATGCGAACCGTAAACACCGATTGGGGCGTGCGCACGCCAACGCTGCACTTCACCCTGGATCAGGACCGCTTGCAGGCCATGGGCATGACCTCGGCGTCTGTCTCGCAGCAGTTGCAGTTCTTCCTGAGCGGGGTGCCGGTCACTGCCGTTCGTGAGGGCATCCGCACCGTCGAGGTTGTCGCTCGATCCGGTGGGGAAACGCGGTTGGATCCTGCGCGCATCGCAGACTTTACTCTCGTCGGTGCTGCTGGCCAGCGTGTGCCGCTGTCGCAGATCGGCTCGGTCGAGGTTCGGATGGAAGAGCCGGTGCTGCGCCGCCGTGATCGGGTACCCACCATCACCGTCCGCGGTGACATTGACGACGCACTGCAGCCACCGGATGTATCCACCGCGATCAGCAAGCAGCTTGCACCGCTCATTGCCTCGCTGCCCGAGGGCTACGCGATTACCCAGGCCGGTTCCATCGAGGAATCGGGCAAGGCGATGAGCGCGATGCTGCCGCTGTTCCCAATCATGCTGGCGGTGACCCTGCTGATCATCATCCTGCAGGTACGCTCCATCTCCGCGATGATCATGGTCTTCATGACCAGTCCGTTGGGGCTGATCGGCGTGGTGCCGACCCTGCTGCTGTTCCAGCAGCCGTTTGGCATCAACGCGCTGGTTGGATTGATCGCCTTGTCGGGCATCCTGATGCGCAACACGCTCATCCTCATCGGCCAGATCCACGAGAACGAAGAAGCGGGGATGGATACCTTCCACGCCATCATCGAGGCGACAGTTCACCGCGCCCGCCCAGTGATCCTCACTTCTCTGGCAGCGGTGCTTGCCTTCATTCCGCTGACGCATTCGGTGTTCTGGGGAACGCTTGCCTACACGCTGATTGGCGGCACCATTGCCGGCACCGTGATGACACTGGTGTTCCTGCCGGCGATGTATGCCATCTGGTTCAAGGTCCGAGCGGAAAAGACCCGCGTTGCCTGACATTGGCCCGGACCTCTTCCATATGAGGGATAAGCTATGAAAATCGCCGACAAAGATCGCATCGTGGTGACCGGAATGGGCGTCGTGAGTCCACTCGGCTGCGGGGTTGAAACGGTCTGGTCGCGCCTCCTGGCGGGGCGCTCCGGCATCGGGTCGTTGGGTCCTGATCTCGCGGCGGGGACCGGATGCGAAGTCGGCGGGCGCGTGCCTGATCGCATTCAAGATCCTGAGGCGGGTTTCGATTCGACCGGCATCATCGCGCCGAAAGACCTCAAGAAGATGGACCGGTTTGTTGAGTTCGCGCTGGTCGCCGCCCACGAAGCCCTTGAGCAGGCCGGTTGGCGGGAAGCCGATGAGCGTGGGCGGCTGCGAACGGCAACCGTGATTGCCACCGGGATCGGCGGGCTTGGCTCTGTTTCTTTTTTACAACTCCCCGCCCCCCAGACTGAGCCCTCTAAATCCTACTCCGTCTTCCTCTTTAAAAAAAAAAACACCTCCGTTCCCACCAG
>NZ_WKEE01000054.1:0-36157 GCF_021605635.1 Stenotrophomonas sp. PA-6-5C | reverse complement strand
AGGCTTGGCAGCCGCTTGCTCGTGTGCGCTGTCCTGCGCACACGGCAAGACCGGGGTTGGGCATCCTGCCCAACCCGCCCGAGGCATGCCTCGGGCCCATGCGGCTGACACCCCGCAATCCGACACCACCCCGCCTTCGACAGATTTCCGATGTCTGATGGATCCACCTCATGCGTGGATGAATCTCCATCGAAATCGAATATTTCGATAAGTGAACGACGAGCATCCACGCATGGCGTGGATCTACGTGTCGACCAAGGTCGACACCCACCAAGAGCAAGCCATGACATTCCGACAGATCGCGGGAATCTGTCGAACGCGGGGTGGGTCCGGTTGCGGGGGCGTGAGCGCCATGGATGGCGCGACCGAGCCTACAGGGACGTATTCACGGCGTCCCCCGCAACCGGACCCGCCCCGCCATCCCTCAGTAGCCCAGCTTTTGACGTTGACGTTGACGTTGATTCTGCAGGTGCAGGGCTGCAAGCCCTGCAGAACAAACCCCACCCCCTACCAAGGTAGGGCGGCCCGCGCGCCAGCGCCGGACTATGCTCGAACCATGACTTTGTCTGGGAGGGCTGCGTCATGAACTACGAGGAAACCTACCGCCGTTCGATCGACGAGCCGGAGGCATTCTGGGGCGAGGAAGCCAAGCGCATCCATTGGCACAAGCCGCCGCAACAGGTGCTCGACTACAGCAACCCGCCATTCCGGCGCTGGTTCGTCGGTGGCGAAACCAACCTCTGCTACAACGCCGTCGACCGGCATCTGGCCGACCGCCCGGACCAGCTCGCACTGGTCGCCATCTCCACCGAAACCAACAGCACCCGCGAAATCACCTATCGCCAGCTGTATCGCGAAGTGAACGACTTCGCCGCCGTACTGAAATACCTTGGTGTCGGCCACGGGGATCGCGTGGTGATCTACATGCCGAACATGGCAGAGGCCGTGTTCGCCATGCTTGCCTGTGCACGTATCGGTGCGGTGCATTCGGTGGTGTTCGGTGGTTTCGCCGCGCACAACCTCGCGCTGCGCATCGACGATGCCAAGCCGAAGCTGCTGATCGCTGCCGATGCCGGCATGCGTGGCGGCAAGCTCATTCCGTACAAGGCGATGGTCGATGCCGCCTGCGCCGAAGCCAGCAATCCGCCGCCGCATGTGCTGATCGTGTCGCGCGGGCTGGATCCGGCCGAGCCCCGCATCGAAGGGCGTGATGTCGAGTACGCCAGCCTGCGTGCGCAGATCGGGCAGACCGATGTGCCGGTGCAATGGCTGGAGTCGAGCGAGCCCAGCTACCTGCTGTACACCTCCGGCACCACCGGCAAGCCGAAGGGCGTGCAGCGCGATGTCGGTGGCTATGCGGTGGCGATGGCGCAGTCGATGCAGACCGTGTTCGACTGCAAGCCCGGGCAGGTGATGTTCTCCACCTCCGACGTCGGCTGGGCCGTGGGCCATTCCTACAACGTGTATGGCCCGCTGATCGGCGGCTGCACCTCGCTGCTGTACGAAGGGCTGCCGACCAACCCTGATCCGGGTATCTGGTGGGCGCTGTGCGAGCAGTACAACGTACGCACGATGTTCTCTTCGCCGACGGCGATCCGCGTGCTGAAGAAGCACGATGCCGATTTCATCCACCGGCACGACCTGGATACGCTGAAATATCTGTTCCTGGCCGGCGAGCCGCTGGACGAACCGACCGCACACTGGATCAGCGACGCGCTGGGCAAGCCGATCATCGACAACTACTGGCAGACCGAAACCGGTTGGCCGGCATTGACCCTGCTGCCCGGGCTGGACATGAAACCGGTGCGTTTCGGTTCACCAGGTTTCCCCAATCTCGGCTACCGGATGAAGGTGATCGACGAGAACACCGGTGAAGAAGTAGCTGCCGGGCAGAAGGGCGTCCTGGTGATGACGCCGCCGTTGCCGCCGGGCTGCATGAGCACGGTCTGGAATGACGACAGCCGCTTCCTGCAGAGTTACTTCAGCCACTTCAAGGAACTGCTGTACAGCTCGCTGGACTGGGCCATCCGCGATGACGATGGCTACACCTTCATCCTGGGTCGCACCGACGATGTGATCAACGTGGCCGGCCACCGCCTGGGCACGCGTGAGATCGAAGAGGCCATCTCCAGTCACCCGCGCGTGGCCGAGGCCGCGGTGATCGGGGTGAAGGACGAGTTGAAGGGGCAGGTGCCGCTGGTCTTCGTGACGCTCAAACAGGGCCTTGATGGCGAAGACCCGGCTGCGGTGGTGGCCGAGATGATGGCCACGGTGACCGCATCGCTGGGGGCGGTGGCGCGGCCGGCGCATGTGCACGTGGTCAACGCCCTGCCCAAGACCCGCTCGGGCAAGCTGCTGCGGCGTTCGCTGCAGGCATTGGCCGAGCAGCGCGATCCCGGCGATCTGTCGACGCTGGACGACCCGGGCGCGCTGGAAGAGATCCGCCGCGCGCTGGGCCGTTGACCCGGTCCTGTAGAGCCGAGCCCATGCTCGGCTGCCCGGGTCAGGTACACGCAGCCGAGCATGGGCTCGGCTCTACAGAGATCCAGCGGTGCTGCAGCGCAGCTTCCTCGCCGCCACCGGTGCGCTAAGCTCGCCCCGGGGAGCGTGCCCGCAAGGGCACGCATGCGTATCGCATCGAGGGAAGGGGGAGCTATGGCACTGCTGCATGCCAAGACGGCCGCTGGCCGCCAGGAGATCGAAGACCGCGCCCGACGCCTGCCGGCGGCGCTGCGCTCGATCCTGTTGATGGTTGACGGCCAGCGCGATGAAAGCGAACTGCGCGGCATGTTTGAAGGACTGCGGGCGCCGCAGGACGCGCTGGAGCAGTTGGCCGCACTCGGCCTGATCGAAGTGGTCGGCGGCAGGGCCGAACCCGCCCCGCAGCGCGGACTCTGCAGCGGCCGCGAGCAGGATCCGGCGCTGTACCAGCAGTTGTACGATGCGATGAGCGATGCCGTGCGCCGCCATCTCGGCCTGAAAGGCTACTTCATGCAGCTGAAGATCGAGCGCTGTACCGACGCGATCACACTGGAACGGCTGTGCCCGGAAATGATCGCCGCGATCGGCAAGGCGCGCAGCCCGGCGCTGGCACAGCGCTGGTGGCAGGAGATCCAGGTGTCGCTGGCACCGGTCACCGCCGAGGTCGTGCCCGGCTGACACGCGGGGTAAAGTGGTCCGCTCTTTTTCCGCCCAGGAGCCCCGCATGCAGGACGACACCGATACACCCGGTTGGGATGCGATCAATGCCGCGCTGGCGCCGCTGTACGCCGGCCAGGAGCCGCGTCACTTCGGTACCGCGTTGCCGTACACGCTGGGTGGCCAGGATCCGCTCGACGGCATCAGCGTGTACTGGGCGGAGGCACCGGTTCCGCATTGGCACTACATCACCTACGGCCTGTCGGAACTGTATGCAAAAGAGAGCAGCGATGCGGCCACCAGTGGCTACGGCTTCGAGCTGACGTTCCGCCTGGCTGCCGACAAGGATGAGCATGCGGACAGCACACCGCCTGCGTGGCCGATGAACCTGCTGCAGAATCTGGCGCGCTATGTGTTCAGCAGCGGCAATGTGTTCGAGGATGGGCATCACCTCAACGCCAACGGCCCGATCGCGCTGGAGACCGATACCCGTCTCTGCCATCTGGCGTTCATTGCCGATCCGCAGTTGCCCGCGCGCGATACCGCCAATGGGCAGCTGCAGTTCCTGCAGGTGGTGGGGCTGACCGATGAGGAAATGGGCGCGATCAAGCGCTGGTCCACGCGCGGTGTGCTGCAGGTGCTCGAGCCGGCGATGTCGTTGTGGATCACCGATCTGCATCGCGGCAACCTGCTGGATGATCCGGCGCTGGCCGCGCAGGTGCAGGCCGGCAGCGAGCGTGAGGGATCCAGTACAGGCATGTTGTTCATCGAGACGCTGGACTGGCGGCAGACGGCCGGCATCACCACGCTGGTGCTGGGGGCAGGGCAGGTCGGCAGCGTGGGTGAACTGCTGCCACTGCGCCTGCGCCACGGCAAGGCACTGACGCTGGTCAGCCGCGAACGGCAATGGGAGTTCATGCCTGCCACCGATGGCGCCGCTGCGGTGGAGAGCGACAACGTGCGCTGGCTACTGGACGACGCGGCGTTGCAGGCCTGGCAGGACGTGCGGCCGGAACGCGGAACCTACACGGTGTCGAGCACGTTGCAGGTTGAAGTGGTGCCGACGTTCCTGCGCGATGCGAAGGGCGAAGTGATCCGCGAAATCGGCTGACAGCGTCGATGGAGCCGATGGGGTCAGAGCCGTTCGCGATGCGAACGGCTCCGACCCCGGTTCCATCAGGCCAGGCCTTCGGCCTTCAGCGCCGCCTGCACGCCCGGATCGGCGTCCATGCGCGCCTTGTAGGCGGCGAGGTTGTCCAGGCCCGACAGGTCGACCTTGGTGCCAGCGGCCCAGCGCAGGGTGATGTAGAAGTAGGGATCGGCGAAGCTGCGGAAGCCTGCCAGCCACGGCTTGTCGGCCAGCTGCTTGTCGGCGGTCTCGAACAGCGCGCGCAGGCGCTTGTGTGCAGCGGCGCGGATCGCGTCGTACTGCCCTTCATCGGCGATGAACTTGCCCGGCGAGAACAGCGGCGAGAACGCCGGGTGCACGTCGGAGTTGACGAAGGCCAGCCAGCGGGTGGCTTCAGCGCGCTGACGCGGGCTGCCATCGCCGCCGAGACCGGCCTGCGGGTAGGTGTCGGCGATGTAGCCCATGATCGCTGCGTTCTGCAGCAGCACGAAGTCGCCATCGACGACCGCCGGCACGGCGCCGGCCGGATTGATCTTGAGGAATTCCGGACCCTTCAGGGTGTCCTTGTTCAGCAGTTCGACCTCGAACGGCTGGCCGGTCCACTGCAGGGCGATGTGGTCGGCGGTGGAACAGGCACCGGGCTTGCTGTACAGCTTCATGGGAACTCCAGGCGGGGTGTGGCGGGAAACCCCCACTATCCCAGAGCCCAGCCGCATGCGGCAACGCTGCCGCCGGCAACGGATTGTTACGACTGCCGGGGCTTGAGGTTCTGCACCTTGTAGAAGGTGTGATCGCCGATGGTGGCCACCTGGTAGGCGTTGCGCCAGTTCGGGCTGGCAATGGCCAGCGCAGCGAAGTGGCTGGCACCGGGCACGATCTCGCGGCGCTCACCGGCCGGCAGCGCCCAGTTGCGCTCGGCGTCGAAGGCCACGTCCATCGCTTCACTCCAGGCCGCATCGTTGCCCAGCTGGGTGCCGGGGGAGAGGATGGTGGGGGCGAACTGCTTGCGCGCGGTAACCACCTGGCACATCGAGTCGCCCCAGAGGCCGCTGTCGAGGCGACGCAGGGCGACCTCGGCCACGGCCTGCTGGCCACGCAGGGTCTGGTCGCGGGCTTCCAGGTAAACGGTGGTGCTCAAACACAATGAATCAGC
This sequence comes from Stenotrophomonas sp. PA-6-5C, assembly GCF_021605635.1. Taxonomy (NCBI): domain Bacteria; kingdom Pseudomonadati; phylum Pseudomonadota; class Gammaproteobacteria; order Lysobacterales; family Lysobacteraceae; genus Stenotrophomonas; species Stenotrophomonas sp. PA-6-5C. Next base: position 30,737 of record NZ_WKEE01000054.1, on the reverse strand, counting down.
GGCCGGCTGCGGCAACAACTGCGACAGCCAGAGAATCCAGGCCAGTTTCATATAACTCCTTGCTCCGTGTGGGACGCACCTGGCGGTTCCAGCAGCGCAGGCTGCTGGAGGCGGGGTACGACTTGGCGTCATGGGGAGGCGGCCATCGGGGCTGCCCCGTGGGCGGCCCCAAGAACACGATCGTGGATCGATCGGCGGGGTCCGCACCGGCTCACCGGAAACTGGCTGGTGAGCGGAAAGATGGCGCAAGGTAGGGGGGCATTGCCGAACGCATCCTGAATCGTCCGGCTTGACATTCAGCTTGGGGGCCGGTGACGGAAATCACATTCCGGCCCCCATTCAGGTATTGATCAGAGCGCGGCGGCGACCCGGCTGCCCTGATCGATGGCACGTTTTGCATCGAGTTCGGCGGCCACATCGGCACCGCCGATCAGCTGTGCGGCGATGCCGGCGGCCTGCAGTTCGACCTGCAGCGCGCGCTGCGGTTCCTGCCCGGCACAGATCACCACGTGGTCGACCGGCAGCAGTTGTTCGCTGCCCTCGACGCGGATGCGCAGGCCCGCATCGTCCACGCCCAGGTACTCGACACCACCCAGCATGCGCACGCCCTTGGCCTTCAGCGTGGCGCGGTGGATCCAGCCGGTGGTCTTGCCCAGGCGTGCACCGGGCTTGCCGGCGCTGCGCTGCAGCAGCCACAGCCTGCGCGGCGACGCCTCCACGGCCGGCCGGGCCAGCGCGCCGCGGGCCTCGAAGGTGGCATCCACGCCCCATTCGGCCATCCAGCGCTGCGGGTCCAGCGATGGGGAAGGGCCGTCATGGGCAAGGAACTCGCCGACATCGAAGCCGATGCCGCCGGCGCCGATGATGGCGGCGCTGGCACCGACTTCGACCCGGCCCAGCAGCACGTCCAGGTAGTTCACCACCTTGGCGTGGTCGGCACCGGGGAAGTCGACCTTGCGCGGTACGATGCCGGTGGCCAGTACGACCTCGTCGAAGCCGGCCAGGCTGGCCGCGTCGGCACGGGTGCCCAGACGCAGCTGCACGCCGGTCTCGGCCAGCTTGTGGCGGAAGTAGCGCAGGGTCTCGTGGAACTCTTCCTTGCCGGGAATGCGCTTGGCCACGTTGAACTGGCCACCGATCTCCTCGCTGGCGTCGAACAGGGTGACCTGGTGGCCGCGTTCGGCAGCGACGGTGGCGCAGGCCAGGCCGGCCGGACCGGCGCCGACCACGGCCACCCGCTTCGGTGCGGTGGTCGGGGTATAGACCAGTTCGGTCTCGTGGGCAGCGCGCGGGTTGACCAGGCAACTGGCCAGCTTGTTTTCGAACACGTGGTCCAGGCAGGCCTGGTTGCAGGCGATGCAGGTGTTGATGGCCTCGGCACGGCCGGCGCGGGCCTTGTTCGGCCACTGCGGATCGGCCAGCAGCGGACGTGCCAGCGACACCATGTCGGCCCCGCCATCGGCGAGGATGCGCTCGGCCACCTCGGGCATGTTGATGCGGTTGGTCGCCACCAGTGGCAACGTCACGTGTGGCTTGAGCTTGGCGGTGACCGCAGCGAACGCACCGCGCGGTACCGACGTGGCAATGGTCGGAATGCGCGCTTCATGCCAACCGATGCCGGAATTGAGGATCGTCGCGCCGGCTGCCTCGATGGCCTGGGCCTGCTGCACGATCTCTTCCCAGTTGCTGCCGTCTTCGACCAGGTCGACCAGCGACAGGCGGTAGATGATGATGAAATCCGGGCCGCAGGCTTCGCGGATGCGACGCACGATCTCCACCGCGAAGCGCATGCGCTGCGCGGCATCACCGCCCCAGCGGTCGTTGCGCTTGTTGGTGCGCGGGGCGATGAACTCGTTGATGAGGTAGCCCTCCGAGCCCATCACTTCCACGCCGTCGTAGCCGGCCTCGCGGGCCAGCTTCGCGCTGTGTGCGTAGTCGGCGATGTGCCGCTCGACGCCGCTGGCCGACAGGGCGCGCGGGGTGAACGGATTGATCGGCGCCTTCAGCTTCGACGGCGCTACCGACAGCGGGTGATAGGCATAGCGCCCGGCATGCAGCAGCTGCAGGCAGATCTTCGCGCCGTGCTGGTGCGCGGCGGCGGTGAGCTGCCGATGCGGACGCACTTCCCAGGGCCAGGACAGCTTGCCGCCGAACGGCTTGAGCCAGCCCACCACGTTCGGCGCGAAACCACCGGTGACGATCAGGCCGACGCCGCCTTCGGCGCGCTCTGCGAAATAAGCGGCCAAGCGCGGGAAGTCGCGTGCGCGGTCTTCCAGGCCGGTGTGCATCGAGCCCATCAGCACCCGGTTGCGCAGCTGGGTGAAGCCCAGGTCCAGCGGGGCGAACAGGTGGGGGTAGGCGCTTTCGTTGGCTGGCGACATGTCGATACGCTTGCGTACGGAAGCGCGAAGGGTGCCGCGAAACGGCGCCGGGGGCAAGGGCTGGCAGATGGGTAGCGCCGGTCCATGCCCGGCGACGCGACTACCCGTGGCCGCGCTGCGCGCTCGCCGGGCGTGGCCCGGCGCTACCGACCGCCGGCCGGCCGATCCCGAACCAGCCGAGGGTGATCCCGCACAGCGGCCCGATCAGCAGTGCGAAGGCGAGCGTGCCGACGCCGACGTTGCCGCCCAGCCACCAGCCCAGCAGCAGCACGCTGCCTTCGATCAGGCTCCGCACCTTCCAGATCGGCCAGCCGGTGCGCGCGTGCAGCCCGGTCATCAGGCCATCGCGCGGGCCAGGGCCCAGCTTTGCGCCGATGTACAGGCCGGTGGCCAGCGCCACCAGCAGCATGCCGGCGCAGAACATCGCCACCTGCCAGCCCAGGCCGACGGCCGGGGGCAGCAGCCACAGCCCGAACTGGGCCGAGGGGCCGATCAGCATCACGTTGAGCACGGTGCCGACGCCGGGCTTCTGTCGCAGCGGCCACCACAGCAGCAGTACCAGCGCGCCGATCACATTGGTGGCCAGGCCGAACGACAACGGAGTCTGTGCAGCGATGCCCTGCGACAGCACGTCCCACGGCGCGACACCGATCGCGGCGCGGATCATCAGCGAGGCGCCGAAGCCATAGAGGAACAGGCCGATGATCAGTTGCAGCAGGCGCAGGGGCAGGGCGGTGGGCATGACAGGCTCGGGGCAGGGGAATCTGTTTCCACCCTATCCCCGAAACGGGCCATTCAGTAGATACAGATGCCGGCCAATCCACCGCCACAGGCTGCGCCGGGCACAGCGTCGAGCCGTGCCGGGTGCACGTAGTGGTGACTCAGTCGTCCCAGCCGGCCAGCGCCAGTTTGCCGATGGTGCGGCCGCCGGCCAGGCGCTGGTGGGCGGCTTCCAGGTTGGCCGCATTGATCGGCCCCAGCACTTCGCTCAGCGTGCCGCGCAACTGGCCTGCATCGATCATGCTGGCGGCGCGGTTGAGGATGCGGTGCTGCTCGATGCGGTCGGCGGTGGCAAAGCGCGCACGGGCGAACATGAATTCCCAATGGATGCCGATGCACTTGGCCTTGTAGGGATCGCCGATGCGCAGCGGGCCGCGCGGTTCGACGATCAGGCCGATATGTCCCTGTGGTGCCAGCAGCTGGCCCAGTTCGTCCCAGTAGTGGTCGGTATCGGCAAGGTTCAGTGCCACCTGCACGTCGTCGATGCCAAGCGCCTGCAGCTGCGGCAGCAGGGGCTGGCGATGATCGATCACATGCTGGGCGCCCATCCGCCGGCACCAGTCGATCGAGGCTTCACGCGAGGCGGTGGCAATGACCTCGAAGCCGGCGTGGTGGGCCAGCTGGATCGCCATCGAGCCGACGCCGCCGGCACCACCGATCACCAGCAGGCGCTGGCCGGCGTGGCGGCGGTCATCAAGCAGCAGGGGCATGCGCTGGAACAGCAGTTCCCACGCGGTCAGGGTGGTCAGCGGCAGCGCGGCCGCTTCGGCGAAGTCGAGGGTGGTCGGTTTGCGCGCCACCAGTCGCTCATCCACCAGCTGATATTGAGCGTTGCAGCCGGGGCGTGTGACATCTCCGGCGTAGTAGACCTCGTCACCGGAGGCGAACAGGCTGGCCTCCTCGCCCATGGCTTCGACCACGCCTGCCGCGTCCCAGCCGAGAATGCGCGGCGTATCCAGCGATGCGGCCGACGTGCCTGCACGCAGCTTCCCATCCACGGGATTGACGGAAAGTGCTTCGACACGGATCAGCAGGTCACGGCCCCGCGGCGGCTGCGGTGGCGGCAGCACCAGATCGCGCAGGGCAGGGGCGGATTCACGGCACAGGGCGACGGCTTTCATTGCGGCTCCAGCTCGGTTCCTGTCTGCATCATAAGGTTCCTCACTTCGATGGGCGCGCGCTGAACCGCTTTGTGATAACCAGTGTCAAAACTGTCGCATCTGGCTCTTAAACCCATCCAAACCCTTGTGGTGTGTGGGTCTTGCGGATTTTCATCATCCTGTATAGGGTTTCAACGTCGGACCGGTGGCCGGTCGTGCGCAGCGCTTCACATGTTACGGGACTGTTAACATGGCCTTCACCCGCCTGAGCATAATGTTCGCGGCGGTGGCGTGCTGAATCGGCTGTCTGAACATCGACGCAGTAGTGCTGGCCCATGCCTCTACCGGTTTCATACCCCCGAAATAGGAGCTGTACTCAATGAACAAGAAGATCCTTACTGCCGCGCTGCTGGGCGGTCTGGCATTCGCCCAGGCTGCGTCGGCGCAGGAGTTCGATGACCGCTGGTACCTGACCGGTTCGGCCGGCTTCAACTTCCAGGATAACGACCGTCTGACCAACGACGCTCCGTTCGTGACCCTGGGTCTGGGCAAGTTCATCAGCCCGAACTGGTCGCTGGACGGTGAGCTGAACTACCAGAACCCGAACTTCGACGCCAACCAGGATCAGAACTGGTCGCAGTACGGCGTGTCGTTCGATCTGCGTCGCCACTTCATCAAGGAAGGCCGCGGCTGGAACCCCTACATCGTGGGCGGCCTGGGCTACCAGAAGTCTGAAGAAGAGTACGCAGCTGGCCCGAACGGCCCGGCCGACCGCAAGGACGGCAACGTTGCCGCCAAGCTCGGCGTCGGCCTGCAGACCACCTTCGACAAGCGCGTTGCTGTCCGCGCCGAAGTGGCCTACCGCGCTGACTTCGACGACCAGAGCATCGCCGCGCGTGACGAAAGCTGGTTCGGCGACGTGCTGGCTTCGGTCGGCGTCGTGATCCCGCTGGGCCCGGCCCCGGTGGCTGCTGTTCCGGCACCGGCTCCGGTTGCCCCGAGCTGCGCCGACCTGGATGACGACGGTGACGGCGTCAACAACTGCGACGACAAGTGCCCGAACTCGCAGCCGGGTCAGACCATCGGTCCGGACGGTTGCCCGGTGCCGGTCTCGATCGACCTGAAGGGCGTGAACTTCGACTTCGACAAGTCGAACCTGCGTCCGGACGCTGTGGCCATCCTGAGCGAAGCCACCGAGATCCTGAAGCGTTACCCGGATCTGCGCGTTGAAGTCGCCGGTCACACCGACTCGAAGGGTACCGACGCTTACAACCAGAAGCTGTCGGAGCGCCGCGCCACCGCGGTGTACAACTACCTGACCAAGAACGGCGTCGACGCTGGCCGTCTGGCCGGTCCGATCGGCTACGGCGAGAGCCGTCCGATTGCGCCGAACACCAACCCGGATGGTTCGGACAATCCGGAAGGTCGCGCCAAGAACCGTCGTACCGAGCTGAACGTCCAGAACTAAGTTCTGACGCTCTGCCAGTAAGACACAGCAGGACCCGGCTTCGGCCGGGTCTTGTTGTTTGTGCGGTCCGGAATGATGAATCAGCGCTTGAGTGGCGACCGTTCGTCGGCAATTTGCTCATGAAACCAATGAGTTGCCGTATTCATTGAAAGTGGCGCTTGAAAGATGACGTGGCATTGCTAAACTCGCCGCGTCACTTCCTTCCGTGGATGCCCTCATGCTGCGCTCTGCATCGGCTGCCGTTCTGGCGCTGGCCCTGATTCCTGCTGCTCACGCTGCGGTCGATTGCTCGGTCAACACCAGCGCTTCGCCGCTGCCGTTGCCGGCCACGGCCGTCGCCCCGGTGGCAGATGAGCTGTATATCCGCAGCAGCCAGTTGGGCATGGCCAGCGGCGTGCTGGGCAGCAGCTACGATCCGTCACAGTCGCTGGACCAGGTGCTGCAGCGGTTGCGCATCGATGGCTGCCAGAACATCGCCAAGGCGATTCCGAGCGCGCCGGCGGTGAAGCCGAATGATCCTGCCGCGTACAAGCCGCAGACCGAGTTCGACAACACGCCGTGGCGCTTCGACATGAGCCAGAACGGCAAGCGTATGACCGCCGAAGAGTTTGACGCCTGGATGAAGGCGCGCGGCGTACGCGTGGTCAAGGCGCGTCCGGTTCCGGCCGCGACCCCGGCCGCAGCCGAAGTACCGGCTGAGACCAAGCCGGTCGACAAGAAGTAAGCGCGGCGGGGAGCAGAGGCTTGCGCACGCGCCGCCCACCTGCTGCCCCCGCTGCCCGCTCCCACGCTGCGCGTGGGCGTGCGAATCCCCCTGCGGTTTCCGCTGGCGTGCGCCATGGCCTGGCGCGCGTGCTGTCCAAGGCGGGCGTGTGCTCGCGCAGCGAGGCCGCGCGCTGGATCGCCGATGGGCGTGTTCGTGTCGCCGGGCGCATCGTCCGTGATCCGGAATTTCCGATTGCCAGCCCGGCGCCGCCGATCGAGGTCGACGGCCAGCCGATGGGCGCACCACAGCGCCTGTACCTGATGCTCAACAAGCCGCGCGGGGTGGTCACCACCGTGCAGGACGAGCGTGGCCGCGACACCGTGTACCGCTGCTTCGATGGCGCCGGCCTGCCGTGGATCGCGCCTGTCGGTCGCCTGGACAAGGCCAGTGAAGGCCTGTTGCTGTTCAGCAATGATCCGCAGTGGGCCGCGCGCCTGACCGATCCGGAGACCGGCCCGCAGAAGACCTACCACGTGCAGGTGGATCGCCTGCCCGATGACGACACCTTGGCGGCGCTGCGCGCCGGTGTCGAAGACGAGGGTGAATTCCTCCTCGCCCTGGCCGTGCGCGTGCTGCGCAGCGGCGACAAGACCGCCTGGTTGGAGGTGGTCCTCGACGAGGGCCGCAACCGCCATATCCGTCGCCTGCTGGCGGCCTTCGACCTGCAGGTGCTGCGCCTGGTCCGCGTTGCGATCGGAGAGCTCACGCTCGGCGATCTCGGCAAGGGTCAGTGGCGGGCGCTGGAGGTCAGCGACCAGCAGCGGCTGGGGGCCGCTGCACCGGGCTGAGTGATGCCCACGGCCGGCGGTTGCCGGCCACCGTTCCAGGCGTAGGGGGCGCCTGGTTGTCGAATGTCCAGAACGGAGCCTGCCCATGTATCACCCGACCCTCAAGCAAACCCTGCGCTGCGCCAGCCTGTTGTTGCCGATCGTGCTGTTGACCGCGTGTGGCGGCCACAAGAAGACGGCCAAGGCCGATCGCCCGGCCGAGACCCCGGTGGTTGAAGTGAAGACCCCGGAACTGGATGGCCGCGGCAGCTATCGCTTCATGATGAGCAACGGCGACCAGAAGATGACCGCCGACCAGTTCGATGCCTGGATGAAAGCCAATGGCATCCGCGTGGCCAAGGGCAATGGGCAGGATGCTGTCGCCAAGCCGGTGGTGGTCGCCAGCAAGGACGAGCCCAAGGACAAGAAGAAAAAGAAGAAGTAGCGCCGGGTGGGTGCCGACCTGGGTCGGCACGTCATCAGACCCCGGTAGGTGCCGACCTTGGTCGGCACGTCATGAGACCCCGGTAGGTGCCGACCTTGGTCGGCACGTCATGAGACCCCGGTAGGTGCCGACCTTGGTCGGCACGCTTTGGCCTGAAGGATCAGAGCCCTTTCCGCAGGAAAGGGATCCCACCCCGCCGGTGATCAGCCCTTGATCACGCCCAGCTCGACGCCGATGCGGGTGAACGCATCGATCGCGCGGTCCAGATGCTCACGACTGTGCGCGGCGCTGATCTGGGTGCGGATGCGCGCCTGGCCCTTGGGTACCACCGGGAAGAAGAAGCCGATCGCATAGATGCCTTCTTCCAGCAGGCGCTCGGCAAACTTCTGCGCCAGCGGTGCGTCGTACAGCATCACCGGGCTGATCGGATGCACGCCGGGCTTCACGTCGAAGCCGGCAGCGGTCATCTTCTTGCGGAAGTAGGTGGTGTTCTCGGCCAGGGTGCTGCGCAGGTCATCGGCTGCGGCCAGCATCTCGAACGCCTTGATGCCGGCGGCGACCACGTGCGGCGGCAGCGAGTTGGAGAACAGGTACGGGCGCGAACGCTGGCGCAGCAGCTCGATCACTTCGGCGCTGGCGCAGGTGAAGCCACCCAGTGCGCCGCCCATGGCCTTGCCCAGGGTGCCGGTGATGATGTCGATCTTCTCCAGCACGCCCTTGACCTCGGCCGAGCCGCGGCCCGTCGCGCCGAGGAAGCCGGTGGCATGGCATTCGTCGATGTGCACCAGCGCGTTGTACTTCTTCGCCAGCGCGGTGATCTCGTCCAGCGGCGCGATGAAGCCGTCCATCGAAAACACGCCGTCGGTGGTGATCAGCTTGGTCCTGCAGCCGGCCGCATCGGCGGCCTGCAGCTGCGCTTCCAGATCGGCCATGTCGCAGTTGGCGTAGCGGAAGCGCTTGGCCTTGCACAGGCGCACACCGTCGATGATCGAGGCGTGGTTCAGCGCATCGGAGATGATCGCGTCGTTCTCGCCCAGCAGCGGCTCGAACAGGCCGCCGTTGGCGTCGAAGCAGGCCGCGTACAGGATGGTGTCCTGCTTGCCGAAGAAGCTGGCGATCTGTGCTTCGAGCTGCTTGTGCAGGTCCTGGGTGCCGCAGATGAAGCGTACCGAGGCCATGCCGAAACCATGGCTGTCCAGCGCGTCCTTCGCGGCCTGGATCAGGTCCGGATGGTCGGCCAGGCCGAGGTAGTTGTTGGCGCAGAAATTCAGCACCTTGCGGCCGTCTTCGAGGGTGATCTCGGCGGACTGCGGGCTGGTGATGATCCGCTCGGACTTGAACAGGCCCTGGGCGCGGATGGCGTCCAGTTCCTCAGCATAGTGGCGGGTCAGGGCGGAGGAGTCGGTCATGGCGTGGGCACGGCTCAGCACGGGAAACCACTGATTCTACCGGGCATCGACGGCTGCGGACCGGGCCGGATGGGGCGCCGCCATGGCCGGTACATGTTGCATCGCAATAGCAAACGGGTTAAAAATTCGTGAACCGGGGCTGTCTGGCTCCGGTCGCTGCGCCCGCTGCAGATCCCGCCTTCCACGCCACCGACCCCACCGGAGACGCCCATGAAGCACGCCCGTGCCTGCCTCGCCATTGCCGCCGCCCTGACCCTCGCGCCGTTCGCCGCCAGTGCCCAGGACAACGAATCTCCGTACAGCTGGAACGTCACCGCCGTCTCGGACTACCTGTTCCGTGGTGTGTCGCAGACCGATGAGGATCCGACCCTGCAGGCCGGCTTCACCTACACCAGCCCGGTCGGCCTGTATGCCGGCGTCTGGGGCTCGGGCGTGGACTTCGGTCCGGGCGATCCGAAGACCGAGGTCGATTACCTGATCGGCTACGGCGTGGACGTGACCGAGCGCGTCAACGTCGACGTGCTGTTGAACCGTTACACCTACCTCAAGTCCAGCCACCAGAACTACAACGAGCTGATCACCACCACCACGCTGGACGACACCTACAAGCTGACGGTGGCCTACAGCAACGATGTGTGGAACAGCAGCACCGATGGCTGGTACTTCGGCCTGGGTGGCAGCTGGGGCCTGCCGAAGGAGTTCACGCTCAATGCCAACGTCGGCCGCAGCACCTTCGAGGACGGTATCGCCAAGGACTACACCGACTGGAACGTCGGCGTCGCCCGTCAGTTCGGCCTGTTCAATGTCGGCCTGGGCTACTACGGCACCGACGGCAATGGCCGCGACAACTCCGGCAAGCTGGCGCACAGCCGGGTGATGCTGAGCGTCGCCGTCGGCAAGTAACGCCGCAGGCGTTACCGGTAGTGCCGGCCGCTGGCCGGCAACACCAAAGAAAAAGGCGCCCAACGGGCGCCTTTTTCAATCTGGCGACGCCGGGCATGGCCCGGCGCTACCGGGGGCCGGATCAATTCCAGCTCAAAACAACCTTGCCGGCCTTGCCTTCTTCCATCAGGTCGAAGCCCTTCTGGAAGTCGTCGATCGGCAGCTGGTGGGTCATCACCTTGCCGAGCGGGAAGCCGGACAGCACCAGCTGGGTCATCTTGTACCAGGTCTCGTACATCTTGCGGCCGTAGATGCCCTGCACGGTCAGGCCCTTGAAGATGATCTTGTCCCAGTCGCAGCCGGCGCCCTTGGGCATGATGCCGAGCATGGCGATCTTGCCGCCGTGATACATGCAGTCGAGCATGTCGTTGAACGCGCGCGGATTGCCGCTCATTTCCAGGCCCACGTCGAAGCCCTCCATGTGCAGTTCCTTCATCACGTCCTTCAGCGACGTGTTGGCGACGTTGACCACGCGGGTGGCGCCCATGTCGGCGGCCAGCTTCAGGCGGAAGTCGTTGACGTCGGTCACCACCACGTTGCGTGCACCGATGTGCTTGCAGATGCCGGCGGCGATGATGCCGATCGGGCCGGCACCGGTGATCAGCACGTCTTCGCCGATGACGTTGAATTCCAGCGCGCAGTGCGCGGCATTGCCGTACGGGTCGAAGAAGGCGGCCAGTTCGGACGGGATCTGGTCGGGGATCGGCCACAGGTTGCTGGCCGGCATCACCATGTACTCGGCGAACGCGCCATTGACGTTGACGCCGATGCCGACGGTGTTCGGGCACAGGTGCGGACGACCGCCGCGGCAGTTGCGGCAGTGGCCGCAGACGATGTGGCCTTCGGCCGACACGCGCTGGCCGATCTCGTAGCCGGTCACGCCCGGGCCGATCTCGGCGATGCGGCCGACGAACTCATGGCCGATGGTGAGGCCCGGCTTGATCGTGCGCTGGCTCCATTCGTCCCACAGGTAGATGTGCAGGTCGGTGCCGCAGATCGCGGTCTTTTCCAGCTTGATCAGGACCTGGTTGGGGCCCGGGGTCGGCACCGGAACCTCTTCCATCCAGATGCCCTTGGCCGCTTCGCGCTTGACCAGGGCCTTCATCGTTTGCTGCGCCATCGGGGTGGAACTCATCAGGGGGAAAACGCGGATTATAGGGCGCCGCGCGGATTTCCCATGTTGCGCTGCGGGTGCATTGGTGGACCGAAAGCTGTGCGCAGGCGGGCGTTTCGAACGTCGCCGCTGCGCTCGCCGGGCCATGCCCGGCGGATGCGTGGGTGCCAACCAAGGTTGGCTGCTACCGGGGCATTGGTGCGCCCGGCCCCATGACTTCCGGGGTTCGGGGCGGGGCAAGGCGGCGGGCTACAATCGAGAGTTCCACTACCAGGGGCCGCTCCATGCGCTCGAACCTGCTTGCATTCTCCGTCGTCGCCAGCCTTGGGCTGGTCCAGGTCGCCCATGCCGCTGAAGGCATGTGGGTGCCGCAGCAGCTGCCGGAAATCGCCGGCCCGCTGCAGAAGGCCGGCCTCAAGCTGTCCCCGGAACAGCTGGCCAACCTGACCGGCGACCCGATGGGCGCGGTGGTCGCGCTGGGCGGCTGCACCGCCAGCTTCGTGTCCCCGCAGGGCCTGGTGGTCACCAACCACCACTGTGCCTACGGTGCGATCCAGCTGAACTCGACCGCGCAGAAGAACCTGATCAAGGACGGCTTCAACGCGCCCAAGCACAGCGATGAACTGAGCGCCGGCCCGAACGCCCGCGTGTTCGTGCTCGACCAGATCACCGACGTCACCGCCCAGGCCAAGGCGGCCATCGCCGGCGCCGGCAAGGACCCGCTGGCCCGCAGCCGTGCGCTGGATGCCTTCGACAAGGCCCAGGTCGCCGCCTGTGAAGCCGATGCCGGCTTCCGCTGCCGCCTGTACTCGTTCTCCGGCGGCAACACCTACCGCCTGTTCCGCAACCTGGAAATCAAGGACGTGCGTCTGGTCTATGCACCTCCGGGCAGCGTCGGCAAGTTCGGCGGCGACGTCGACAACTGGATGTGGCCGCGCCACACCGGTGACTTCTCGTTCTACCGTGCCTACGTCGGCAAGGACGGCAAGCCGGCGGCGTTCTCGGCCGACAACGTGCCGTACCAGCCCAAGCACTTCCTGAAGTTCGCCGATACGCCGCTGGGTGCCGACGACTTCGTGATGGTGGCCGGCTACCCGGGCCGCACCAACCGTTACGCGCTGGCCGGTGAGTTCAACGAGACCGCCAGCTTCACCTACCCGACCATCGCCCGCCACTACAACGCGGTGCTGAAGATGATCGCCGACGCCGGCAAGGCCGACGCTGACGTCAAGGTGAAGTACGCCGCCACCGCCGCCAGCATGAACAACGTGGCCAAGAACTACCTGGGCCAGCTGGAAGGCTTCAAGCGCATCGACGCCGCCGGCCAGAAGCAGGCTGAAGAAGCGGCGGTGCTGGCCTGGCTGAAGAAGCAGGGCGCTGCCGGCAAGCCGGCGCTGGCTGCGCACGCGCAGCTGCTGCAGCACCTGGACACCAGCAAGTCCACGCGCGAGCGCGACCTGTTCGTTGGCCAGTTCAACAACACCTCGGCCGTTGGCGCGGCAATCACTCTGTACCGCCTGTCGATCGAGCGCAGCAAGCCCGACGCCGAGCGCGAAGCCGGTTACCAGGACCGCGACCTGACCACCATCGAGGGCAGCCTGAAGCAGATGGATCGCCGCTACGTGGCGAAGATGGACCAGCAGCTGCAGGCCTACTGGCTCGACCAGTACGTGGCCCTGCCGGCCGCGCAGCGCGACAACGAAGTGCTGAACAAGTGGCTGGCCGGCAGCGATGCCACAGCGGTGAAGTCGCTGGTGACCAAGCTGGGCGGCACCGAGCTGGGCAGCCTGGACAACCGCCTGAAGTGGTTCAAGGCCGATCGCGCGGCGTTTGAAGCCAGCACCGATCCGGCCATCCAGTACGCGGTGGCGGTCATGCCGGCGCTGCTGAAGCAGGAAGAGCAGAAGAAGATCCGCGAAGGCGAATCGCTGACCGCGCGTCCGCTGTACCTGCAGGCCGTGGCCGACTACAAGAAGAGCCAGGGCGAGTTCGTCTACCCGGACGCCAACCTGTCGCTGCGCATCACCTTCGGCAACGTCATGGGCTATGGCAAGGACGGCGTGAAGTACACCCCGTTCACCACCCTGGAAGGTGTTGCGGCGAAGGAAACCGGTGAAGATCCGTTCGACTCGCCGAAGGCGCTGCTGGATGCGGTCAAGGCCAAGCGCTATGGCGGCCTGGAAGACAAGCGGATTGGCTCGGTGCCGGTGAACTTCCTGTCCAACCTGGACATCACCGGCGGCAACTCCGGTTCGCCGGTGCTCGATGCCAACGGCAAGCTGGTCGGCCTGGCCTTCGACGGCAACTGGGAATCGGTCAGCTCCAACTGGGTGTTCGACCCGGTGATGACCCGCATGATCGCCGTCGACAGCCGCTACATGCAGTGGATCATGCAGGAAGTGGCGCCGGCGCCGCAGCTGCTGAAGGAACTGAACCTGGCGAAATGATCCGTCTGCGGTCGCTGGCGGTCTATCCACGAATGGCGTGGATCTACTGGCCGCCTCCGGTAGCGCCGGGCCATGCCCGGCGGAATCCGTAGGAAACCTGAAACCCCGCGACGCCTGTCGCGGGGTTTTTTCATGCCCCGTCCGGCCCGGTCCGCCGAACAGGTATCATCCCTGTTCCGCGTACTTCACAGGATGTGAACACTGCGCCGGAACTCCTCCCCCAAGGACCCCTTGTACGCATGCGCATCCTGCTTGCCCGTCACGGCGAAACGCCGTGGAACGCCGAAGGCCGCTACCAAGGCCAGATCGACATCCCGCTTTCGCCCATCGGTGAGGCCCAGGCCCAGGCGCTTGGCGCCCGTCTGGCATCGGTGGACATCACCCGTGCGGTGGCCTCGCCGCTGTCGCGCGCCCAGCGCACCGCGCAGCTGGCCCTTGGCGCTGCACGTGCCGACATGCTGCTGACCGAGCCGGAACTGCAGGAGATCGCCCACGGTGAGTGGGAGGGTCTGCTGGCCAGCGAAATCAACGAAAAAGACCCGTCGCGCCTGCAGGCTTGGCGCACTGAGCCGGACACCGTGCTGATGCCGGGCGGCGAATCGTTGCGCCTGGTGCTGGAGCGCAGCTGGCGCGGCCTGGCCCGTGCCGCCGAAGGCCTTGGCGAACACGACACGCTGCTGGTGGTCGCCCACGACGCGGTCAACCGGGTGATCCTGTGCAAGGTGCTGGGCCTGCCGATTTCCCGCCTGTGGACCTTCCGCCAGGCACCGACCACCCTCAACCTGCTTGAAGGCCCCGATCTGGACAACCTGGAAGTGGTGCGCCTGAACGACTGCGCGCACCACACGCCGTTCTTCGGCGAAGCCAAGCACCGCGCACTCTGAATTTCCTGTCCTGAACCACCTGTACCTGTTGGAAGCCTTGCCGTGAAGAACACCCCGACCACTCTGGCCGAATGGCTGGATTACATTGAACGCCAGCACCCGGCCACCATCGACATGGGACTGGAGCGCGTGCGCACCGTTGCCACCGCGATGGGCCTGGGCACGCCGGCCAGGCACACCATCGTGGTCGGTGGTACCAACGGCAAGGGCTCCACCGTTGCCTTCATCGAAGCCATCGCGCGCGCTGCGGGCTGGAAGGTCGGTGCGTACACCTCACCGCACCTGCTGCGCTACAACGAGCGTGTGCGCATCGATGGCCAGGACGCCGATGACGCCGCACTGGTCGCTGCGTTCAACACGGTCGAGGCAGCGCGTGGTGATGTGACGCTGACTTATTTCGAGTACGGAACGCTGGCCGCGCTGCAGTTGTTCGCCGATGCCGATCTCGATCTGGCCGTGCTGGAAGTCGGCCTTGGCGGCCGCCTGGATGCGGTCAACATCGTCGACGCCGACGTGTCGGTGATCACCACCGTGGACATCGATCACGCCGAATGGCTGGGCCAGGACCGGGAGGCCATCGGTGCCGAGAAGGCGGGCATCATCCGCGGCTGGAAGCCGGTGATCCTGGGCGAGACCGATCCGCCGTCGAGCGTGCTGGCGCGCGCCTACCTGGTAGGTGCCAATGCGATCCGCGGTGGCAGCGACTACTTCTATGAACCGATCGATGCGCAGCGTTGGCGCTGGCGCGATGTTGGCACCCGCCTGGAGCTGCCGACCCCGGCGCTGGCCGGGCCGATCCAGCTGGCCAACGCCGGTGCGGCGATCGCTGCGCTGCGTGCACTGGACAAGCCGGTGCCGCGCGCGGCATGGGCCGCAGGCGTGGCCGCGGCGCGCATCGCCGGGCGCCTGCAGGCGTTCGAGCGCGATGGCGTGCAGGTTCGCGTCGATGTCGGCCACAACCCGCAGGCGGCCGGCCAGCTGGCGCGCGCGCTGAAGGCCGAGGCTGCCCGCGGGCGCACCCTGGCGGTGTACGCCGCGCTGCAGGACAAGGACGCCGTGGGCGTGGTGCAGGCCCTGCAGGACGTGGTGAGCGACTGGACCCTGGCCGGGCTGGATGGCCCGCGTGGGCAGAGCGCGGCGCAACTGCAGGTACGCCTGGCCGATACCGCCGCAGCCACTGCGGCGCTGGCCGATACGGTCGAACAGGCGCTGGCGCAGGTGCTGGCCCGTGCCGAACGCGGCGACCGGGTACTGGTGTTCGGCTCCTTCCATACCGCAGCCGCTGCGCTGCAATGGCTGCAGGCCCCTGCCTGACCGCCGTTCAGCCATTACCGACGCCGCCCGGTCGCGCACCCGTATAATCGACCGCAACGTCCAGCCTGCCGCCTGCCCTACGTGGATACGCCCCTGAAACAGCGTCTGATTGGTGCCATCGTCCTGGTGGCCTTGGCCGTCATCTTCCTGCCGATGCTCGTCAAGGGCCCGGCCCCGGACAGCGGTGTGGCCAATGTGCCGATCGCCGCGCCCGATGCGCCGGCCGATGGCCAGTTCGAAACCCGCGAACTGCCGCTGGTCGCGCCTGCGGGTGGCGCCACCGGATTGCAGAGCGGCCAGGCCCGTCCCGTCGAGGAGGCCGCCGCACCGGCTGCACCGCCGACCGTGGACACCTCGCCAGCAGTCGCCGCCGGCAACTACGCGGTGACCTTCGGCGCCTACGGCAGCCAGGCCGATGCCGATGCGGTGGTCGCCTACCTCAAGCGCTCGCAGCTTCCGGGCTTCATCGAAACCGCATCGATCAACGGTCGCCCGGCCTGGCGCGTGCGCGTAGGACCGTATGCCGACCGTGCGCAGGCCGAAGCGGGCCGGCTGCAGGCGGTGAAGGTCCGTGCCGACGTGAAGGCAGAAGTCATCACCCTCGATGCCAAGCCCTCAACCAGCGCGCCGGTGGCAAGCACACCTGCACCCGCGCCGAGCGCCAGTACCCCTGTCGCGGCGTCTACGCCGTCGGCGACCGGCAACCCGGTGCGCAGTGAAAGCCTGCCGCCGAGCACGCCGACCGCAGCAACAGCGCCGGCCACCAAGCCGGAACCGGCCAAGCCCGTGGCAAAGCCGGAACCGAAGCCCGAGCCGAAGCCGGAAACGACCGCCAGCAAGCCGGCCACCCCGCCGACTGCGCCGGCGGCACCGGCTGCGAGCGGAGTGGGTTTTGCCGTCCAGCTCGGCGCATTCGGCCAGGCCAACGATGCCAACGCCCTGCGCGACAAGGTCCGCGCGGCAGGCTTCAGCGCCTTCGTCGAGCAGGTGCGCACCGAAAAGGGCAGCCTGCACCGGGTCCGCGTCGGACCGGTCGCCAACCGCGCCGATGCCGAACAGTTGAAGGCGCAGGTTGCCGCCAAGGTCGGCGTGGCCGGCATGGTGCGACCGCACCCATGACCTGTACGCAGCCCCGTTGCCAGCGCCGCCGAAGGAGCGGGGCGCCATGATCGACGTGGTGCTGCTGATCGTGATCGCCGCCTCCACCCTGCTCGGGTTGCTGCGCGGCTTCGTCGGCATCGTCATCGGCACCGTATCGTGGCTGGTGGCCGCCTGGGCGGCCTTCGCCTTCGGCAATGACGCCGCACGCTGGTGGGCTGCACCGGCCGCGCCCGGGGGCGAGCATTTCATCGGCGGCTACCTCAGCGTCGGCATCGGCGTGATGGTCGTCGTCGCCGTGATCGGCATGGTCATCAAGGCCATCGTCCACCGCAACATGCTGGGCAGCCTGGACCGCCTGCTGGGCGGTGTCCTGGGTGCCGTGCGTGGGGGCCTCATCGCGGCCGTGCTGCTGCTGCTGGCCGGTTTCACCCCGCTTACCGCTGAACCCTCCTGGCGCGGCTCGGCGCTGCGCCCGGTGCTGAACCCGGCCGTGGGCTGGATGAACAGCAAACTGCCGCACTGGCAGGCACCGGGGACCGACCTGCTGCCCAAGGCCTTGCCGATGGACGCACTGTCCCCATCTGCGTTGATGGAGCTTGGCAAAAGCGCCAGCGCCGGAGTGGGCAAGCCGGGGGCGACAGGCGATAATGGCGTACTCGGTCAGATAGTGGCGGGCAGCGGATGGCTGCGGCCTGCGAAGGCGGAACAGGGCGAGGCATATGATCCGGCCGAAGTGCGCCCGGACGCCCCAGCACTACCGGGCAGCATCGAGCCGGACGACCCGGCCAATGTCGATCGCAGACGCGGCGACAACTCTGGCCAGGTACGGCCACCTTCCTTGTAACTGGGCACAGCCCAGCGGAGACCTCGCATCATGTGTGGCATCGTCGGAATCGTCGGCAACCAGAACGTCGCCGGGCAGTTGTATGACGGCTTGACCGTCCTCCAGCATCGCGGCCAGGACGCGGCGGGCATCGCCACCGTCAACGGCAGCCGCCTGCGGGTGCAGAAGGCCACTGGCCTGGTCCGCGATGTCTTCGATGCACGCACCATGTCCACCCTGGAAGGCAGTGTCGGTATCGCCCATGTGCGCTACCCGACCGCTGGCTCGGAAGGCATGGACGAGGCACAGCCGTTCTACGTCAATTCGCCGTACGGCATCGCGCTGGCCCACAACGGCAACCTGATCAACACCGAGGACCTGCGCCAGCAGGTGTTCGAGCAGGACCGCCGCAACGTCAATACCGATTCGGACAGCGAAGTGCTGTTGAACGTGTTCGCTTATGAACTGGAACAGCAGCGCCAACTCAGCCCGGAAGCCGCCATCCGCGCGGTGGCCGGCGTGCACCGTCGCTGCAAGGGCGGCTATGCGGTGGTCAGCGTGGTGCTGGGCCTGGGCCTGGTCGCTTTCCGCGATCCGCATGGCATCCGCCCGCTGGTGCTGGGCAAGCGCAGCCACGCCGAGGGTGACGAGTACATCGTGGCCTCCGAGTCGGCCGCGCTGGACGTGCTGGGCTTCCAGCGCGTGCGTGACGTGCAGCCGGGCGAAGCGCTGGTGATCACCGCGCGCGGTGAGCTGTTCTCGGAAATCTGCGCCGAGCCGGCCGAACACACCCCGTGCATCTTCGAGTACGTGTACTTTGCACGCCCCGATTCGATGATCGACAACGTGTCGGTGCACAAGGCGCGCATGCGCATGGGCATCAAGCTGGGCGAGAAGATCCTGCGCCTGCGCCCGGACCACGACATCGACACCATCATCCCGATCCCGGACACCTCGCGCGATGCTGCGCTGGAGATCTCCAATGTGCTCGGGGTGAAGTACCGCGAAGGCTTCATCAAGAACCGTTACATCGGCCGCACGTTCATCATGCCGGGGCAGGGTGAGCGGGTGAAGTCGGTGCGCCGCAAGCTCAACCCGATCCACCTGGAGTTCCGCAACCGCGTGGTGCTGCTGGTGGACGACTCGATCGTGCGCGGCACCACCAGCCAGCAGATCGTGCAGATGGCGCGTGACGCCGGCGCACGCAAGGTCTACCTGGCCAGCGCCGCGCCGCCGGTGCGTTACCCCAACATCTACGGCATCGACATGCCGGCCGCTGAAGAGCTGGTCGCACACAACCGCAGCATCGAGGAAATCGAAGCCCACCTGGGCTGCGACTGGCTGATCTACCAGGACATCGAAGACATGGAAGCGGCGGTGAGCGAAGGCAATCCGGCGCTGCGCAACTTCGATTCGTCGTGCTTCAACGGGCATTACCCGACGGGCATCGAGCCGGGTTACTTCGAGCGCATCCAGCAGCTGCGTTCGGACGACGCCAAGCACAAGCGCCGCGCCTGAGGTCCAGGCGGTGATCGACGTGCCTGACGTCGGCGGCAATCTGCTGCGCGCTGCGCAGCAGTGCCTGGCCGAAGCCGATCCCCTGCGCAAGGTCGCACTGACCCAGGCCTACGCCGCTGCGTTCCGCGCCGGCCGGTTGAACGTACCGGCCGATGCGCCGCCAGCCGAACCGATCCGCATGCCGGGCCGGCCGCCGCAGCTGCTGATGGTGCATCCGCGTGAAGTGCCCCGGCGCGGCCTGGGCGGTGTGGAGGGGCGCGCGGCGTTCATCCACGCCATCGCCCATATCGAGCTCAATGCGATCGACCTGGCCTGGGACGCGGTGTACCGCTTCCGCGGTCTGCCGGCGGCGTTCCATGCCGACTGGGTGAGCTGCGCCGACGACGAATCGCGCCACTTCATGCTGCTGCGCGAGCGCCTGCTGGCACATGGCCATGAGTACGCCGATTTTCCTGCGCACAACGGCTTGTGGGAAATGTGCGAGAAGACCGCGCACGATGGTCTGGCACGCATGGCGCTGGTGCCGCGCGTGCTGGAAGCGCGTGGGCTGGACGTGACCCCGGGCATGATCGACAAACTGCGCAACGTCGGCGACGGTGAAACCGCTGACGTGCTGGAAGTGATCCTGCGCGAGGAGGTTGCACACGTTGCCGCTGGGTCGCGCTGGTTCCGCTGGTACTGCGAGCGCGCCGGCGTCGAACCGCGTGCACGTTTCAAGGAACTGCTGGTCGAGTATGCCGGCGGCTACCTGCACGGGCCGTTCAATATCGAGGCACGCCTGCTCGCCGGTTTCGATGCGGATGAGCTCGCCAACCTGATCGAACAGGCGGGTTGACCGGCGTCGGTTGATCTTCATCCACGCATGGCGTGGATCTACTGGGCGGATCCCGTAGATCCACGCCATGCGTGGATGCCGTTCACCCGTTCGGCAACACCACGCGCCTGCCATCCACCGTCGGTCGGTTGATGTAGAACAACCCCGGCCCGGGGCGATACGGCAACTCGCTGACACCGGCATCGGCGGTGTAGGTCAGGGCGGTATCGCCCAGCGCATCGAAGTTCCAGTGCGCGGACTGCATCAGGTAACGGCGGCGCAGCAACGCTTCCTGCGTCGGGGTCAGCGGCTGGCCGGCGATCAGGCGGCGCGCGATCGGCTGCAGCGCACTGGGCAGCTCCCAACCCGCCACCTCGGCGGCGTCGGCGGTCCAGGTCACACCGGCATCGATGGCGTGCTTCTGCATCACCTGCAGCGCAACCAGCTGATAGCGCCAATCGATGCGCCGGTGCAGGACCACCGCAGCGGTGACGTACAGCACCGGCGACATCAGCACGCTGCGGCTGCCGGCGCGTCGTTGCTGCTGCCACTGGTGCCAGACATCGACCCACACTTCCTTCGGGTTCAGCCCCAACTGCTGCCGCCAGCGTTCGGCGTCGGCCTGTGCTTCCGCGTAGGCGGTCGTCGCCTGCAGCAGGGCCAGTGGCGGTGTCTGGTAGTCCTCCACGCCGGGCCGGCGCAGCTGCTGCCGTCGCGGCCGGCTGAGCAGCTTGGGCCCTTCCTCCACCTGGTCGTAGCCTCCACCGATGTTGGCGTGCACACCGGGCAGTGCGATTTCGGGATGGGTCGGTGCCACCGTGGTCAACGCATAGTGCTGGCGATGCTCATCGCGCGCGCTGAGCTGCAACACAGCCTCGGCGATGCCTGCGGGCAGGGCGATGCGGGGGTGCTCGTCGGCGCGGCCGCCGTTGACGGCAACCACCGTGTCAAACAGGCCGATGAAGCGCAGTGTCGGCCGCGGCAGGGCGAAGTCGGCACTGCACGAAAGCCCTGCCTGCTGCAGCAGCTGCCGCCAGTGCGCGGCATCCCACCCGCGCAGGTGGTTGGCCACGTCGCGTGCGGCGGCTGCGCCCCGCGAATAGCCGAACAGATCCAGCTGCACGCTGTGCAGCGGCACGCGCCACTGCGAGGCAAGTGCCGACAGTGCCTCCGGCAGCAACACCTGCAATGCACGCTGCACCTTCGCCTGCACGCCGCTGGCGCCAATCCCGAAAGCCAGGCCGATCAGGTCGTCCTCGGCATCGTCGCGGGTGCCGACACCCTCAACATAGATCGCCAGCGAAGGTGCGCTGCCTGGTATGCGTCGGCTGTCCGGATACAACTGGTGCAGGCGCGCGATGTTGGTGGCGCCGTTGTCGTAGCTGCTGGTCAGCCGGCTCTGGTAGGTCGAATCGTCATCGGCGCGGAGCAGGGCAGGGCGCGGTCGCGGCACCTGCCGGTGACCCTGCGCCAGGTTGTGCGCGTTGTTGCGGGTGCCGTCGAAGAACAGGCCGATCCGCAGCAGGCCGCGTTCGTCGCTGTCGGTGCTGTGCTGCTGTCCTGGCGGCATGTGCATCCCTTGTCGTGGCTGCGTCACGGTAGCGCGAAAGCCACGTGTTGAAGAAGTGTAATGACGCTTTTGACCTCGCTGAACCCGGATGCGCTGGATCACAGATCGCGACTCTGCCTGTCAAGCGCTATTGAATTCACACGCCCTGCGCAGGCCTGATGGCCGAACCCGGCACCCCGGGTCGTGCTGCATCAACGCTGTCTACTTCACTCCAAGGAGCGACAAGATGATGTCCAGATCGATAGGTAAAGCGACAGGTGGTCTGTTGTTGGGATTGTCGGTAGCGGCGGCCGCGAGTGCGGCGCCGTTGTTCGAGCCGGTCACCGTGCTCAGTCGTGCAT
The DNA here is from genome assembly GCF_021605635.1 of Stenotrophomonas sp. PA-6-5C. NCBI lineage: Bacteria > Pseudomonadati > Pseudomonadota > Gammaproteobacteria > Lysobacterales > Lysobacteraceae > Stenotrophomonas > Stenotrophomonas sp. PA-6-5C. The sequence continues at coordinate 8,753 of NZ_WKEE01000054.1, read as the reverse complement.
CGGCCACCAATGAGCCGGCACTGGGGCGGTTGCTGGCCACCCCGTCCACCGCCGCCGTACAGGAAGTGCGTGTCGATGCCGCCGCCACCGCGCAGCCGCAGCTGGAATTCGAGCTGCTCGGGCAGAAGGTGCAGGCCGTGCGCAGCAAGGTCGAGGCGCTGTCGGATGGTGGCAGCGTCTGGTACGGCCAGTTGCGCGCGCCGTCCGATCGCCTGCAGGCGGCCACGTCCAATGGCCAGGACGATCCGGGCAACTCGCTGATCCTGGTGCGCTCGGGCAATACCCTCACCGGTTCGATCCGCAAGGACGGCAAACTGTATCGCCTGCGTCCGCTCGGCAATCGCCACGTGCTGGTCGAGGTGGATGAATCGCGGATGCCGGCCGACCATCCGGCCGATTACAACCAGTTGCCAAAGATCGCCATGCCGGCCAATGATCGCCTCGGCACCGCGCAGGCCTCGTCGGGCAGCCCGGCGACCATCCGCGTGCTGGTGGTGGCGACCAACGCTGCAGTGAGCGCCTACGGTGGCAACATGCAGTCGCTGGTGCAGTTGGCCGTCGCCGAATCCAACCAGGGGTACACCAACAGCAACGTGGGCCTGACCCTGCAGCTGGCCGGTTATGAAACCACCAACTACACCGAGTCCGGTAATTTCACCACCGACCTGTCGCGCTTCCGTGGCACCAGCGACGGCTACATGGACAGCATCCACACCAGCCGCAACAGCACCGCCGCCGACGTTGGCGTACTGCTGATCAACAACACCAGCTACTGCGGACTGGCCTCGGGCATCGGCTCCACGGCGTCGACGGCGTTTGCCGCGGTGTACTGGGATTGCGCCACCGGCTACTACTCGTTCGCCCATGAAATCGGCCACCTGCAGAGCGCACGGCACGATATCGCCAGTGATCCGAGCACGTCACCGTATGCCTATGGCCATGGCTATCGCTATGAGCCGGCCAGCGGATCGCGCTGGCGCACGATCATGGCCTACGACTGCTCGGCCGGCTGCCCGCGGCTGAACTACTGGTCCAATCCGAACATCAGCTACAACGGCGTGCCGATGGGCATCGCCAGCAGTGCCGACAACCAGCGTGTGCTGGTCAATACCAAGGCCACCATCGCGGCCTTCCGCTGAGGCCAAGCGCCGATCAAGGTCGGCGTCTACCAGAGTGCGTGCACCTGCTCTGGTAGATGCCAACCTTGGTTGGCACCTTGCGATCGATCATTCGCGGCTGAGCGAATCCAGACGCCAGCCGTTGGCATCCACGCGCAGCACCGAGCCCTGTTCGTACCAGTCGCCCAGCACGATGCGGGTGCAGCTGCGTCCGCCGGCCTGCAGGGTGTGGATCGCCGGGCGATGGGTATGGCCATGGATCATCGTGTCCACGCCATGGCGCGCGTAAGTGGCTTCCACTTCGGCCGGGGCCACGTCGGTGACGGTTTCGAACTGCGCACGGTCGCCCTGCTTCATTTCCGACTGGCGCGCCTGGCTCGCATCGCGCGCTTTCTGCGCGAAGGCGATGCGCGCTTCCAGCGGCTGCGACAGGAACTGCGCCTGGAAGACAGGATCGCGGGTCTGGGCGCGGAACTGCTGGTAGGGGATGTCATCGGTGCATAGCAGGTCGCCGTGCTGCAGCAGCACCGGGCGGCCGTACAGTTCGATCATGCACGGGTCCGGCAGGATGCGCAGGCCGGCGCGGCGGGCATAGTCTTCGCCGAGCAGGAAGTCACGGTTGCCGCGGATGAAGAACACCGGCACGCCGCTGTCGGACAGTACCTTCAGTGCATCGGCTACCGCATCGGCTGCGGCCGATGGGGTGTCATCGCCGATCCAGGCTTCGAACAGATCGCCGAGGATGTACAGCGCGTCGGCGCCGGGCGCCTCCTCGCGCAGGAAGCGCAGGAACAGGTCGGTGATGGCCGGACGGCTGGGGTCCAGATGCAGATCGGAGATGAACAGCGTGGTCATGCGGATATTCTAGGGCATCGCTTTGCCGGTAGCGCAGGGCCCTGCGCAGTCGCGGGGCATCACACCGGCAACGGCAGCCAGGCCAAGCTGGCCGAGGCCAGCAGTGCAGCGATGCCGGTGGCCGCCAGAACGTCGCTCGGGTAGTGCAGGCCCAGTACGACGCGCGACAGGCCCACGCCGAAGGTGAACGGCACCAGCAGCGGTGCCAGCCAGGGGTAGTAGGCCAGCGCGACGATGGTGAACGACACCGCGTGCAGGGTATGCCCGGACGGGAAACTGAACTCATCCAGTGGCGCCACCCAGGCACGGATGCGCAGGTCAGCCGCGTACGGCCGTGGTCGCCGGGTCCAGCGTTTCAGACCCTTGTACAGCAGCAGCGCGGCCAGGCCGGTGGCAGCCATGTGCACCGATGCACGCAGGCCATCGAAGCCATCAATGAGCACCAGTGCGCCCATCAACACGTACCAGAACACGCCATCGCCGAGCCGGCTGATGATCGAGAAGACGCGGCGCACACGGCGACGTCGGCAGTAGTGGTTGGCACGGCGACACAAGCGAGCTTCGCGACCGGCCAGCAGCTCAAGCGGCGTGGTGCGCATGTCCGCTCCTCCGCGCGCTGGCCAGTTCCGCCAGCAGGTTTTCGAACTCCGCCACCACCTGCTGTGGGTGCAGCCGCTTCATCGCCCGTGCCGCGTTGCCGCCAAGTTCGCGGCGCAGGGCATCATCTGCAGCCAGTTGAACCGCTGCCTGCACGAACTGCTCGTCGTCATCCACTGCCGCACCGTTCTCGCCGTTGCGCAGGTACTCGCGGGCCGCGCCGTAGTCGAAAGCGACCGTGGCCAGGCCGCTTGCCATGCTTTCCAGGGTCACGTTGCCGAATGTCTCGCTGCGGCTGGGAAACAGGAACAGGTCGCCACTGGCGAAATGTCGGGCGAGGGCATCGCCGCGCTGGATGCCACAGAAGATGAAATCGGGATTCTCATGCGCCAGCTTCTCGCGCGCCGGGCCATCGCCGACCCAGATGAAACGCGCTTTAGGTCGCACCTGCTGCAGCTTGCGGAAAGCTTTCACCGCCAGGCCGAGGTTCTTTTCGGCGGCGATGCGGCCAACGTAGATCGCTGCCAGCCCCGTGCCATCGATGCCCCATTCCTCGCGCAGCGCCGGGTCGCGGCGCGACGGGTCGAACTGCTGGCTGTCGACCGCTCGCGCGAGCAGGCGCACACGCTCGAAACCCTGCTCGGTCAGGAATTCCTGCAGTTCGCGGGTGGGTACCAGGGTCGCGTCGGCCTGGTTGTGGAAGCGGCGCATCCAGCGCATTGCCGCCGACTGCAGCCACGCCACGCCGTAGTCGGGCAGGTATTCGTCGAAGCGGGTGTGGAATCCGGTAGCCACCGGAATGCCGAGGCGGCGTGCGGTGCGCAGCGCCGACCAGCCCAGTGGGCCCTCGGTCGCCACGTAGATCGCATCCGGGCGCTGCTGCCGCCAGTGCCTGCCCAGCCGGATCGGTGCTGGCAGGCCGAAGCGCAGGCCGGGATAACGCGGCAAGGCCGCGCCCGGTACCAGCAGGGTATCCGGCGCCGCCTCCAGCGCTTCGCTGGCCTGTCGCGGGCGGATCAGGTCGACCTCATGGCCGGCGGCGCGCAATCCCTGCTCCAGGCCCTGCACGGTCAGTGCGACGCCGTTGATCTCCGGCGGGTAGGTTTCGGTGACGATGGCATAGCGCATGGCGGGCCTCCGGTTTTACGCATGCTCGGGCCTTGCGATGTAGCCGACATGACCGCTTTGCGACAGCGCGATGACGGCCGGGCAGAGCGCTGCCTGCGTAGTTCAGGGGCACAAAAAAACCACGGCCCCGAAGGGCCGTGGTCGTGGTGTTTCGCCAGCGCGTGGATCAGAAGCGCTGGGTGTACTTCATGTAGATGAAACGACCGATGTCATAGCCGCCGTAGTACGAGAAGACCGAGCGCGGCTTGGTGTACATGACCGGACCCTGCTTGTCGAACACGTTGTTGGCGCCGACTGAAACGGTGGCATCCCACGGCAGGTTGTAGCGGAACTGGACGTCGTGGAAAGTGACCGAACCACGTTCGTTGTAGTTGCGCGTGCCCTTGTACCAGGGAGCGGCAACGTTCAGGTCCGGGCACTCATCGGCGTACTTGCCCGGGTTGACGCACTGTTCCTTGACGCTGGAATAGTAACGCGCGGTCCAGCTGACGCCGAAGTTCTCCAGGTCCCAGCCCACGGTCAGGTTCGAACGCACGCGGAAGCCGATGCCGGTGTTGGTGGCGATGCCGTTGTTGACGGTCGGCACGATCGTGCTGTCGTTGGACGAGCGGAAGACGTCCTTGGCCACGTAGGTGGTCGACCACGAGGTGCTCAGCTTGCCGTAGTCGGTATCCAGGCGGTACGTCAGGTCCATGTCGTAACCTTCCGTTTCCATGAAGCCGGCATTGCGGTTGCCGAACTTCAGGCCGGTAACGATACCGGTGGTCGCGTTGCGGGTGAAGCGTGCGCAACGGTCGGCCAGGCCCTGCTCATAGCAGTCGATCAGGATCTGGTTCGGGCTGTCGTCGACGATGGTGTCGTCGATGCGGATCTTCCACCAGTCCAGCGAAACGTTGAAGTTGCTGATGAAGGTCGGGCTCCAGACCACGCCCAGGGTACGGCTGGTCGAGGTTTCCGGCTTCAGGTCCGGGTTCGAGCCGGAGGTGAACGGCGTCGGCGTGGCGGCGACGGAGCCTTCGGTCGGCTGGTTGCGGTTGTCCAGCTGGCGGAAGTTGGCAACGTCGGCGATGTCGCGTGCACAACGGGCACGCACTTCGGCGCTGCTGCGGGCCGAGCCGTACTTGCTGTCACACGGGTCGGAGAAGTTGGCGAAGGTTTCCGAACCACCGCCGTACAGATCGGAAATGGTCGGAGCGCGGAAGCCCTGGGCCCAGGTACCACGCACCAGCAGCTGGTCGATCGGCTTCCACTTGAAGCCGAACTTGCTGTTGAGGGTATTGCCGAAGGTGTTGTAGTCCGAGAAGCGGGTCGCCGCGTTCAAGCTCAGCTCACGCGCACCCGGCAGGTCGGCCAGCACCGGCACGTTCAACTCCAGGTAGGCTTCCTTCACCTTGTACGAGCCACCGGTCGGGCCAGCGGCCAGGTTGGTGGTGGCACCGGTCTGCGCCAGCGGGTCCGGTACGAACTTGCCGGTTTCCTCGCGGTTTTCGACGCCGAAGGCGAAGCCCAGGTCGCCGGCCGGCAGGGTGAACAGGCTGCCGCTGATGGTGGCGAAGGCGTTCTTCGAGGTCGTGCGGCCGGTCGCGTTCTCCGGCGGGAACAGCCAGTCCTGCAGGGCCTGGTTGTTGGTCATGCCATACGGACTTTCCACACCATAGGGAACCAGCGGATTCCACGGCATGCAGTTGGCGATCGGCGCACCCGGTGCACCGCACTCGACCTTGCCCGTTGCCGGGTTCAGGTAGGACTTGCCGGTAGCCTGTTCGACGCGACCCTTGTGCAGGTTGCCGAAGGTGCTCTGGCGCAGTTCGTTCTTGTTGTACTGGTAGCCCACTTCCCAATCGAAGTAGCGCTCACCGATGTCGAACGAACCGTCGAACGCGGCCACGGCGCGATAGGTCTTCAGCTCGCTGGTGCTGGTGCGCGGCACCTCCCACAGGCGGCGGTTCCAGCTCACATCGGTGGGCTTGGCATAGCCATGCTGGTTGCCGAACGGGTTGAAGTAGCTGTCGACCGACATGCCCTTGATCTTGGCGGTGGCGGTGTCGAACGGATAGCCGGCGGTGACGCGGGTCGAGGAGCGCTTGTTGTAGCCCAGCTCGGCCTTGAAGCGGACGTTGTCGGTGATGTTGGCCGTGCCCGAGAAGTACAGCGAATCACGCTTGATCGGATAGCTCAGGTGCATCTGTTCATTGGTGTTGCTGACGTCACCGGTGAACGCGGTCGGATCGGTGAAGTGGTAGTTCGCCGGGTTCGTCGGGTCGCTGCCGCGGTTGAGCGCGTAGTCGCAGCCGGCTGCCTTGGTGCAGCCCGGGCCGCCCTTCACGCCGTAGAACTGGCCCCACTGGCTGTTGGTGGTCCAGCCATCGGTCGGGTGGCGGTCGGTGTTGCCGTAACGGCTGAAGCCGCGGTCACGTGCCCACACGGCTTTTTCTTCCGAGTGTTCGGCGGCGAAGGTGGCCGAGAAGCGGTCATTGGACCAGCCGGCAACCACGTCGACGCGATCACGGGCGCCGTCGCCCTCGCTGTACTGGCCGTGGTAGACGTTCGCGGTGACGCCGTTGACGTTGGTGCGGGTGATGATGTTGATCACGCCGGCCATCGCATCGGAACCATAGATGGCCGAGGCGCCGTCCTTCAGTACTTCGATGCGTTCGACCGCAGACACGGGCAGGGTCGACACGTCCTGGTAGCCCGAGGTGCTGATGCCCAGGCGCTTGCCGTTGACCAGCACCAGCGTGCGCTGGGTGCCCAGGTTGCGCATGTTCACGTAGGTACCACCGGCATCCTCACCGGCCGACAGCACGTTGGCGCGGCTGATGGTCGGGCTGCCCATCGCGGTCACGTTCTGCAGGATGTCCGATACCGAGCTGAAACCCTGGCGCTCGATGTCGGCGCGGGTCAGCGCCAGTACCGGCTGCGACGTTTCAACGTCCACCTGGCGGATACGCGAACCGGTGATTTCGATGCGGTCCAGGTTGGTCGGCGAGGCGGTGCTGCTGCTCTGGGCGAACGCCGGCAGCGCAGCCAGCGTCGCGGTGGTTGCCAGGGCGTAGCGGATGGCCTGCCCCAGTGCGGTGGTGCGTGAAGTCATGACGAGCTCTCTCTCGGGTCGTGCAAAGGACGCCAAAACGGGCGTCGAAGGAATCGGCAGGTCCAAGACCGAGCCGATGACCCGATAGTAGTCTCGTTGGTTAATGCTCTGTAAAGAGCGCGTGTCGGTTTGTGTCGTTGCGCATCACGCGTTTTCACCAAACGCGAACAAAAGCAGGGGTTTACGTCAGAGCGAGTCGCACGCCGCCGAAACCTGCTGCTGCGTTGCAGCAGGAATTGGCGGTCGATTGCGCGGACTGTAACGAAATGTAATCGGGCGCCGACGGCGATGCGTGGGCGCCCGGCGCCCTGCTCAGACCACGAACGGACGGAACTGGATGCCCAGCCCGGCGATGCCTTCGGTCTCGCCGATCAGGTCGGCGCGCAGCAGCGGCCGTGCATCGATGAAGGCCTGCGGCACGATCAGCGACAGGCGGTTGTCGTCGGCGGTCAGCTCCAGCACCGGCAGCGGTGCGTCTTCATGCGCGCGGTTGAGCAGTACCGCCAGGCGCAGCAGGGCAGCCAGCCGTCGTGCCGTCAGCAGCAGGCGCTCGGGAATGGCATCGAAGGCGGTCTTGCTGATGCCGCGGCGGTGATTGCGCACCAGCGTCGCCAGCATCTGCTGTTCCTGCCGCGAGAAGCCGGCGATGTCCGAGTTCTCCAGCACGTAGCTGCCATGCACGTGGTAACCGCTGTGGGCGATCATCAACCCCAGCTCATGCAGACGTGCAGCCCAGCCGAGCATGCGTGCATCATCGGCATCCAGCTTCCAGCGTTCCTGCACCTGCTCCAGCAACGACAGTGCGGTGTCCTGCACGCGGTCGGCCTGCACCGTGTCGATGCCATAGCGATGGGTGAGGGCGGCCACCGATTCATCGCGCGGGTCGTTGTCACCGGCACGGCCGAGAATGTCATAGAGGATGCCCTCGCGCATCGCCGCCTTGCTGACCAGCAGCTTCTGCAGGCCCAGCGCCTGGAAGGCGGCCTCCAGCACCAGGATGCCGCCGGCGATGATCGGGCGGCGATCGCTGGACAGGCCGGGCAGCACGATGTCGTCGATCTTCTTGGCCTTCAGCAGCTCATCGCGGAGCTGGGGCAACGCCTCGGCCGTGATCGCGCCCTTGCTCAGCTTCATCGTCGCGCAGATCTCGCTGATGGCCTTGTGGGTGCCTGAGGACCCCAGAGCCTCCTGCCAGCCCAGCGCGCGGTACTTGCTGGCGAAGGGCTGGAACTCCCGGCCGATCTCGGCCAGTGCGTCCTTCCAGCGCTTCTTGCTGAGTTTGCCGCCCGGGAAGAAGCGACGGGTGCTGGCGATGCAGCCGGCCTGCAGGCTTTCGCGCTCCAGGGTCTGCATGCCCTTGCCGATGATGAACTCGGTCGAGCCGCCGCCGATGTCGATGACCAGGCGGTGCTGGTCGGGCTTGGGCGGTTGCGCATGGGCCACGCCCAGATAGATCAGGCGCGCCTCTTCGCGGCCACTGACCACTTCGATGGCATGCCCGAGCGCGGTTTCGGCCGGCATCAGGAAGGCCTGCGGCGAACGCAGCTGGCGCACGGTGTTGGTGGCCAGTGCACGCACGCGATGTGGCGGGACGTTGCGGATGCGCTGGCCGAACCGGGCCAGGCACTCCAGCGCGCGCTGTCGCGCTGCTGCGGAGAGTCCACCCTTGCCGTCCAGGCCGTCGGCCATGCGCACGGTTTCGCGCAGGCGGTCGATCACCCGCAGCTGGCCAAGCGTGTAACGCGCGATGACCATGTGGAAACTATTGGAGCCAAGGTCGATGGCGGCCAGCAGGTCGCCATCCTGCAATGCGGGCGGAGTCGTGGTGGTATGCGGCATGGGCGAATGTTAGCCGAAGGGGCGGTGAACTCGTCACCGCGCGGCCTTCACATTTTGTGGGGGGAGTGCGGCAGGGCTGCGCCCTGCACCTGCAGAGGCCGAAGCAACGTCAACGTCAAAGG
>NZ_WKEE01000053.1:0-36596 GCF_021605635.1 Stenotrophomonas sp. PA-6-5C | reverse complement strand
GGCACGTGCTGATCTCGCGCTCCGGCTTCTGGTCCACCCGAAGGAGCGCACGATGAGCCGCTTCAAGAACGAGATCACCCACCTGCAGGCGCACATCAAGACGCTTCGCCTGGGGGCTGGCGCGCTGGTGATCGTCGCCCTGGTCATGGGCGGCGGCTGGTGGAGCGCGCCGCGCGACCTGACCATCCACGTCCCGCCTGACCTGCGCTCCGGCAGTACACGCAAGTGGTGGGAAGTGCCGCCCGAATCGGTCTATGCGTTCACGTTCTACGTGTTCCAGACCCTGAACCGCTGGCCGACGAACGGCGAAGAGGACTACCCGCGCAACCTCCACACGCTCTCGCCGTACCTCACCCCATCCTGCCAGGCCTTCCTGCGCGCGGACTACGACTACCGCCGCAGCACGGGCGAACTGCGCCAGCGCGTGCGCGGAATTTATGAAATCCCCGGCCGCGGCTATGGCGACGACCCCACGGCGCGCGTGCGCGTGGTCTCCGACCGCGACTGGGTGGTGACGCTCGACATCACCGCCGACGAGTACTACGGCGCCGAGCAGGTCAAGCGCGCGCTCGTGCGCTACCCGGTGAAGGTCACGCGGGTGGACGTCGATCCCGCCCGCAACCCGTTCGGCCTGGCGCTGGACTGCTACGACGGTGCCCCCCAGCGCATCAGCGCCCCGGAACCGACGCGCCCGGCGCCTGGCGGCCTGTCTCCGCAAGCGCCCCAAGGAGGAACCCCCCCATGAAGCACCCTGTACTCACGCTGCTGGGGCTGCTGGCCGTCGCCGTGGCCCCCGCTCAGGCGGTGGAAATCTTGCGCTGGGAGCGCATGCCGCTGGCGGTGCCGCTGAAGGTGGGCCAGGAGCGCATCGTGTTCATCGACCGGAACGTCCGCGTGGGCGTGCCTGCGGGCGTGGGCGAACGCCTGCGCGTGCAGAGCGCGGGCGGCGCGGTGTACCTCCGCGCCAGCGAACCGATTGAGCCCACGCGGCTGCAATTGCAGGACGCCGACACGGGCGCGCTGATCCTGCTCGACATCGCGGCAGAGCCGGCCAAGGACGGCGAAGCCGAACTGGAGCCGGTGCGTATCGTCGAGGGTAGTAGCACCCCGGCGCGCTACGGCGATCAGGCAGGCGGTGCCGATGAGGCCCCCGCACGCACCCAGGACCAGGCAGGTACGCGGGCGACCCGGCGCGAAACCCCGGTTTCGGTCGTCCTGACGCGCTTCGCCGCGCAGAACCTCTACGCGCCGCTGCGCACTGTGGAGCCGCTGCCGGGCGTCATGCGGGTGAACCTGCGCCGTGACCTCGACCTCGGCACGCTGATGCCGACGCTGCCGGTGCGCGCGGTCGCGCTCGCGTCGTGGCGTCTGGAAGACCAGTGGGTCACGGCCGTGCGCCTGACCAACAGCAGCAGCGGCTGGGTCACGCTCGACCCGCGCGTGCTGCAAGGCGATTTCCTCACCGCCACCTTCCAGCACGAAGCGCTCGGACCGCGCGGGACGCCCGAGGACACGACCGTCCTGTACCTGGTGACGCGCGGGCGCGGCCTCGTGCAGTCGCTGCTGCCGGCGATCCACCGCTTCGACCCGGCCGTGCATTTGCCGCAGCCGGAAGCGGAAGCCGAGGACGGCAAGGAGGCCCGCCATGCGCAGTAACGGCTTGCTCAAGTGGCTGATGATCCCGGTCGCCTTGCTGGTGCTGTTCGTTGCCATCCGGCTGTTCTCCGGCGGAAGCACGTCGGCACCGCCCGCTGCGGATGCCGGTTCCAAGCTCACGCCCGAGGAAATGAAGGCGTTGGGCATCGAAGGCGATACCCCGCGCGATACCGTGGCAACGCTCGTCGCCCAGGTCAAGCAGTTGCGCACCGAGCTTCAGACCGCGCTGACCGACAACAAGTCGCAGCGCGAGGAAAACCAGCGCCTGCGCCAGCGCGAGAACTCCATCGACCAGCGCATCAATTCGGCCCTCGAATCCGAACGCTCGAACCTGCGCCGCGACCAGGAACAGGCGGCCAGTGCGCGCCAGCAGACCGAAGGGCTGCTCGCCGACCTGCAGCGGCGTCTGGACAGCATCGGCGGGCGCGGCGGCGGCCATGCCGATCTGCCCGTGGGCCTGGGGCTGCGCGATGGCGACGAGGCCGGCATGGAAGGCGGCATGCGCTGGGTCGAGCCGGACGACGCGAAGAAGACCGAGGGACGCAACGGCAGTCGTGGCGCGGGCAGCGGCATGAGCTTCCCGACGAGCTTCGGCCCGGCGCAAAGCACGCTGGAAACGACCGCGGAAACCGTGGCGAACGCCGGCGCACGTGCGGCAGGCGTCAAGAGCGCCAAGCCGGTCTATACCGTGCCAACCAACTCGACGCTGATGGGGTCGGTCGCGATGACGGCGCTGATCGGTCGTGTGCCGATCGACGGGACGGTGAACGATCCGTACCCCTTCAAAGTGTTGGTCGGGCCGGACAACCTCACGGCCAACGGGATTGATATTCCCGACGTGGCCGGTGCGGTGTTCTCCGGCACCGCCTCGGGCGACTGGACGCTCTCATGCGTGCGCGGCCAAGTGCGCAGCATCACGTTCGTCTTCAACGACGGCACGATCCGCACGATTCCCGAAGACCGCGACGGCAACCAGCAGAACAACCAGCAGCGCGACGGCCTGGGCTGGATCAGCGATCCGTATGGCATCCCTTGCGTCAGCGGCGAGCGGCGCAGCAACGCCCAGCAGTACCTCGGCTCGCAGGCCCTGATCACCGCGGCCGGTGCCGGCGTGGCCTCGCTGATCGACAGCGACAGCGGCCAGATGTCCTACGTCGGCGCAGACGGCTCCATCGGCAGCGTCGGCATCTCGGGCAACGAGGCCGTGGGCCGCATCCTGGCAGGTGGCGTGCGCGACATGGCGGACTGGGTGAACAAGCTGTACGGGCAGGCGTTCGCGGCCGTCTATGTCCAGCCCGGTGCGAAGGTCGCCGTCCACCTCGAAAAGCCGCTCGCCATCGATTTCGACCCCGAAGGCCGCAAGGTCGATCACCGCGCAGGAGAAAGCCATGCTCTCGAACTTGAATAAGGGGCTGGCGCTGGCCCTCGCCGTCGCGGTGCTCGGCGGCTGCGCCACCAGCAAGGAAAAGCTGCTGCCCCACGGCGACAGCACGATGATGGACATCTGGCAGCAGAACGCCGGCGACGGCGGCGGGAGCGCCGGCCAGGCGGCACGCCGGCAATTGCTCGATGCGCGCCAGAGCCTGCGCCGGCCGCTGACAGAGGCCGACGTGCAGGCCGCGCCCGCCGAGCAGATACGCTACACGCGCACCGCACGCAACGAGGTCTATCGCCAGTTCCACCGGCTACCGAATCCCGATCTCGTCATGTACGTGTATCCACACTTGGCGGGCTCGGACCCTGTACCCGTGCCGGGCTACACGACGGTCTTCCCCCTCTATCAGCGTGTGCAGTACGCCATGCCGGGCGAGCGCGTGGAGGACTACTGATGCGCTGGAAACTTCCCTGGCCGAAGCTGGCCGCATCCGGCATCGACGACGAAGAGAAGCCGGACGGCTGGCAGCGCCATGTCCAGGCCTTGCGCCAGGCCGGCATCCCCGAACCCGGCGCAGCGATCCAGGGCCGCAGGCCGGCGACGGTAGCCGACGAGCAGGCGCTGTACGACGTCGCACCGTCGTTCGCGGAACTGCTGCCTTGGGTGGAGTTCCTGCCGCAGTCGAAGTCCATGCTGCTGCAGGATGGGCAGTCGGTCGCTGCCTTCTACGAGCTGGTGCCGCTGGGCACCGAGGGCCGGGAACCCGGCTGGCTCGCGCATGCCCGCGATGCCTTGGAGAACGCGCTCCAGGACTCGTTCGATGAGCTGGACGACAACCCATGGGTGCTCCAGCTCTACGCCCAAGACGAGCCCAGCTTCGACCAGTACATGCAGACCCTGCGCGACTATGTGCAGCCGCGCGCCCGCGATACCGCTTTCACCGAGTTCTACCTGCGCTTCTTCGGCCACCACCTGCGCGCGGTCGCCAAGCCAGGCGGCCTGTTCGAGGACACGGTGGTCACGCGGCTGCGCTGGCGTGGCCAGACGCGGCGCGTGCGCATGGTGATCTATCGCCGTGCCACCGGGCAGGCAAGCCGCCGCGGCCAGACGCCCGAGCAGATGCTGAACATCGTCTGCGACCGCCTGTGCGGCGGCTTGGCGAACGCCGGCATCCAGGCACGGCGCATGGTCGCAGCCGACGTCCACGACTGGCTGTTGCGGTGGTTCAATCCGCGCCCCGCGATGCTCGGGCCTGGCGCCGAGGATCGGGAGCACTTTTACGCGCTGGCGCGCTACCCCGACGAGACCGAGGACGGCGAAATCGAAATGGCGAGCGGGCGGGATTTCAGCCAGCGGTTGTTCTTCGGTCAGCCACGCTCCGACGTGGAGCACGGCATCTGGTACTTCGACGGCATGCCGCACCGCGTGCTGATCACCGACCGTCTGCGCATGCCTCCCGGCACCGGACACCTGACCGGCGAGACGCGCAAAGGGGATGCCATCAACACGCTGTTCGACCAGATGCCGGAAGACACCTTGCTTTGTCTCACGATGGTCGCCACGCCGCAGGATGTGCTGGAAGCGGATCTCAACCATCTGGCGAAGAAGGCCGTGGGCGAGACGCTGGCGTCCGAGCAGACGCTCAAGGACGTGCAGGAAGCCCGCTCCCTGATCGGCAGCGCGCACAAGCTCTACCGGGGGACGCTGGCGTTTTACCTGCGCGGACGCGATGAAGCGGAACTGGATCGCCGCGGCCTGGACCTGGCGAACGTGATGCTCAATGCCGGCTTGCAGCCGGTGCGCGAGGACGACGAGGTGGCACCGCTCAACAGCTACTTGCGCTGGCTGCCGTGCTGCTACAACCCCGGCCAGGATCGGCGCAGGTGGTACACCCAACTGATGTTCGCGCAGCACATCGCGAACGTGTCGCCGGTGTGGGGCCGCGCCCAAGGCACGGGGCACCCCGGCATCACGATGTTCAACCGTGGTGGCGGCCCGATTACGTTTGACCCCTTGAACAGGTTGGATCGGCAGATGAACGCCCACCTGTTCCTGTTCGGCCCTACCGGCTCGGGCAAGTCAGCGACGCTCAACAATCTCTTGAACCAGGTCACGGCGATATACCGCCCGCGGCTGTTCATCGTGGAGGCCGGCAACAGCTTCGGCCTGTTCAGCGATTTCGCACGCAGGCTCGGGCTGACGGTGAACCGGGTCAAGCTGGCCCCAGGCTCGGGCATCAGCCTCGCGCCGTTCGCCGATGCGCGCCGGCTGATCGAAACGCCGAGCGACGTGCAGACCCTCGATGCCGATGCGCTGGACGAAGACCTGCCACCGGATGCCTCGGTCATGGAGGCGGACGAACAGCGCGACGTGCTCGGCGAATTGGAGATCACGGCGCGGCTGATGATCACGGGCGGCGAGGACAAGGAAGAAGCCCGGATGACGCGGGCCGATCGCTCGTTGATCCGGCAGTGCATCCTCGACGCCGCCGAGCACTGCGTGGCCGAGAAGCGCACGGTGCTCACGCGCGACGTGCGCAACGCGCTGCGCACCCGCGGCCAGGACCCGACGCTGCCCGAGATGCGGCGCGTGCGGCTGCTGGAGATGGCGGACGCGATGGACATGTTCTGCCAAGGCACGGACGGCGAGATGTTCGACCGCGACGGCACGCCGTGGCCCGAAGCCGACATCACCTTGGTCGATCTGGCGACCTACGCCCGCGAGGGCTACAACGCCCAGCTCTCCATCGCCTACATCAGCCTGATCAGCACGGTGAACAACATCGCCGAGCGCGACCAGTACCTGGGCCGCCCGATCATCAACGTCACCGACGAAGGCCACATCATCACGAAGAATCCGCTGCTCGCGCCCTACGTCGTGAAAATTACAAAGATGTGGAGGAAATTGGGGGCCTGGTTCTGGCTCGCGACGCAGAACATCGACGACTTGCCGCGCGCCGCGGAGCCCATGCTCAACATGATCGAGTGGTGGATCTGTCTCAGCATGCCGCCCGATGAAGTCGAGAAGATCGCGAGGTTCCGCGAACTCTCGCCCGCGCAGAAGGCGCTGATGCTTTCGGCCCGCAAGGAAGCGGGGAAATTCACCGAAGGCGTCATCCTCTCCAAGAGCATGGAAGTGCTGTTCCGCGCCGTGCCGCCGAGCCTGTACCTCGCCCTCGCGCAGACAGAATCCGAGGAGAAGGCCGAACGCTACCAGCTCATGCAGCAGTACGGCTGCACCGAACTGGAAGCGGCTTTCAAGGTGGCCGAGAAGATCGACCAGGCCCGCGGCATCGAGTCGCCGGCCCTGGAACTGTCGTAAACCGGAGAACGCCATGGAACAGAAACGTCCTTCCATTCCGATACAGGTTCAGGCGTTCCGCCGTCGCCGCTGGCGGCCTCGCTGGCCCTGGGTATTGGCGGCTGCGCTGGTCGCGCTGCTCCTGATCTGGCTGGTGTCCCGGACGCCCGGCGAATCCTCAGCGCCGTCGCGCGCGCCGGTCAGCACGGCGCAGGTCGCTGGGCCACCCTGGCAGATGGGCAACCCGGAAGGCCGTTTCACGCTGACGCTCTATGCCGACCTGGAATGCCCGTTCTGCCGGGAATATTTCCCGCAGATCAAGCGCTGGGTCGGCAATAACACCGACGTGGCGCTGCAATGGCACCACCAGCCGCTAGCCGCACACGAGCCAGCCGCGTCGGCCGAGGCACGTCTGGCCGAGTGCGCCGCCGAAGCGGGCGGTCATGCGGCGTTCTGGCAGGCGGTCGAATGGGTCTATGCCCACACGCGCAGCGACGGCCAGGGCTTGCCCGATGGCTTGCGTTACCCCGAAACAACGTCAGCCATCGAGCAGTGCATGGCGAGCGAGCGGCCCAACGCGGCCATCCGCGCCCAGGCCGCAGAAGCCGCCAAGAGCGGCGTGACCGCCACGCCGTCGCTGCGACTGCTCGATCGCCAGACGGGCCAGGCCATCCTGCTGCAGGGGCCGATCGAGGGCGATGCCTTGCTGTCGGCCATGGACATGCTGGCGGCCGGGGACATGGCCAGCGACGTAGCTGCTTCACCCGCCACCCCCACATCCGAAATGCCCGCCGACGTTATCGGCGACATGCCCAGGTAGCCCTCGGTCTTGGAGGCTACGGCGCGGCTTGCCGTGCTGACCGCTACCCGTTCGCTTTCGCATCCTGGCCGCGAACAATCACCGCCGCGCGGTGATGGATGCACCTTGTTCTGCTGTTTCCATCCCCAGGAGGGCTTGCCCTCCCAGGGTGGCGCCCTCCGCTCACTTTCTGGAGGTCCGCCATGTCTTTCGTTGCCAACGACTCCTGCGTGGAGCCACGTTTTTCCCCCGCGTCCCAATCAGATGACTGGATCATCCGGCAAGCCATCGCGCTGCTGGAGCAGCGGGTCTTCAAGAAGGGGCCATCCCTGGAGAGGCCTGCGGCCGTCAAGGACTACCTGCGCCTGAAACTGGCCGCCGAGCCCAATGAAATCTTCGCCATCGTGTTCCTCAACAGCATGCACGAGGTGTTGGCCTACGAGCCGATGTTCAGAGGCACGATCCATTCGACCTCGGTGCATGCGCGTCCGATCGTGCAGCGTGCCTTGGAACTGAATGCGGCAGCGGTCATTTTTTCTCACCAACACCCTTCGGGCTGCACGGAGCCATCAAGCGCGGACCGTGCGTTGACCCAAACGCTGAGGGCCGCGTTGTCGCTGATCGACGTGAGGGTGCTGGATCACCTCATCGTCGGCCAGGGCACGCCGTACTCGTTCGCGGAATCCGGCCTGCTGTAGCGACGGCATCGGCTCCCTGATCCACGCGGAGGCTTCGGCCTCCGCTTTTTCATGGGCGCGAGACAAGCAGGTATGCGGGCAGTGCGCGATGCGCATTGTTTGTTGGGGCCGCGTCGGCTTCGCGTTTGACTACTGCTCTGATCAACTTCAAGGGCACGCGACATGCCAGCATCCCTTTCCAGGTTCGCGCCGGGCTGGCGAACGCTCGGCCTGGCCGTGGCGCTGCCGGCAGCCCTGGCCGTTTTCAGCCCGGCCACCTTCGCCGCCGACGTGGTGGTCGTCACCGACAGCCGCCACCCGGTCAAGACCATGGGCGGCGAGCGGCTGATCGAGCTGGACGAAGCCCACAGGATTGAAGCGGAGCTTTCCGCGGGACTGCCCACCGACCCCGAACAGGCGACGACCATCGTCAAGCGCCGGCTGAATGGCGGCGGTGCCGATCTGCAGCGACGCATCGCTTCCGCATACCAAGGCGTTACCGACGCATGGAGCCTCGGCATCACCAGCCTCCCGGCAGTGGTGGTGGACAGGCGCTATGTGGTCTATGGCGAGCCGGATGTGGCTCGCGCTGTCGCGCGCATCGAGCAGCACCGGAGGACCCAGCCGTGACCCGACCATTCGACCTGATGCGCCGCGTGCGCGCTGGCGTGGCTTCGTTGCTGCTGCTCAGCGCCACGGGCAGCTACGCCCTCAATACAGCGACCATCATCGGCTCGGTGGCATCGCCCGATTGCCTCGAATACCGCGTCGTCGGCATCTGCTACTGGCTCTACTGCACATGGACGGGCTGCACCGTGCGCACGTCCACCAAAGTGCGCCACTACATTCCCGACGCGGTGGTGTCGTCGTACTCGAATACCGGCGAAAACCCCTGGGTCGAAGTCCGGGCAATGAGCACGCCCAATCCGTCCGCCCAGGCGGGCGGCGACGGGACGACGAACGAGGACCACGAAAACAACCTCGCCAAATTCAAGAACGTGGACGTCATCGGCCACCCCGGCGCCGAGGTGTTCAACCAGTTCGTCTCGTCGTCGGGCTACTTCTGCGAGGGCGCGGGCACGGCATTCATGCCGTACTTGCTCAGCACCTTGGACACGCTGGCCTGGCGCTACAACGTGCCCGAGATGGCTTACCCGGAAGCGCTGATTCCGGGCCGGCGCGAAGTCGGCGCACGCACCACGATGAATCTCTGGGGCAACGTGTATCCCCGTGGCGGCTTCCTGCACCAGACCGACGACTTCAAGGCCGGCGCAGTGGTGGCCCAGCGTGCGGGCGATGTGGTCACTCGCCGGGGGCAGATCCACGTCTATCAGCCGTTGCTTGCCAACTCCCGCGACGGCTACTGGCCGGCCGGCGCGCTGATGGAGGGCGATGCCTCCACCGGCAAGTGGCAAGAACTCACACCCGTCCTGTCGTCGTCCTGCACGGTCTTCCCGCGCAGCGGCTTCCTTACCCAGGCGCAGCAAGGCGACTACGCATGGGCGCTGTGGCGGCCGTATGCCTGCTGCGAACGCCGGGGCCAGGTGTTCCTGGGCAGCGTCGATTTCCTCTGAGGTGGTGCCATGAAGTTCCGTCCTGCATTCAATCCGTTCTCCCGCCGGGCACGTCGCACGGAGATCGTCCTGGCGCTGGCCGGCGCACTCGCGCTGGGCAGCAGCGTGGCCTGGGGTCAACTGGGCTACCAGACCAGCGGCAGTGTCATCGGCGATGACGTCATGTACTCGATCGGTGGCGGCAACGCCGTGTCGATGGGCCGTGCGGCCGGCATGCGCTCTCTCGGTGTCGGTGTGGGTTGGAACAGCAACTTGATCTGCGGCGACATGAGCATCCAGACCACGTTGAAGAACCAACTTAACGGCATCACCAACGGCTTCCAGCAAATCATGTCGTCGGTGATCCAGAGTGCCACCAGTGCGGTGGCATCGTTGCCCGCGCTGATCATCCAGCGGGCCGATCCCGGTCTGTACAACCTGCTCACCAATGGCGTGCTGCAGGCGCGGCTGGATTTCGACCGCAGCAAGCTGACGTGCCGTGCCATGGCCGAGAAGATGGCCGAAACGGCGGGCGGCCAACTCGGCTGGAGCCAGATGGCCGAAGGGTTGGCGCTGCGCGATGCCGTGTCGAGCACGGACGCGGTATCGGCCATCGAGCAAGCAGAGACACGCCGCGGCAATGACGGCGTGCCCTGGGTCGGAGGCAGCAATGCGGGCGGCTCCGGCCAGTCCGCGATCAAGATCGTCGGCGACGTGACCCGCGCCGGCTACAACCTGGTCAATGGCCGCGGCGTGACCGACACGTCCTCGATCACGCCGGCCAGTTGCGCCAGTCTCTCGTGCCAGACCTGGACCTCGCCGCAGGCTGCCGTCGAGTGGGCTACGCGCGTGCTCGGCGAGAAGGAGCAGCGCACGTGCGATGCCTGCACCAAGACCGAAACGACGCCCGGCGTCGGGCTCACGCCGCTGATCCAGGAGGAGTACGACGCCAAGCTGCAGGCGCTCCAGGATCTCGTCTCCAAGGCGAAGAACACGACCCCGGAGAACCTGCGCGAAGCCGGCAGTGCGTCGCTGCCGATCACGCGCGGCGTGATCGAGGCGCTGCGCGACGAGCCCGACCAGCACCTGCTGTCGCAGCGCTTGGCGTCCGAGGTCGCGCTGGCGTCCGTGCTGGAGAAAGCGCTGCTGCTGCAGCGCACGCTGCTCACGGGCAAGAAGGAGCCCAACGTCGCGGCCAACGAGCTTGCCGTTGAGGCGGTGAACCACGAGAGCGACACGCTCGACCGTGAGATTCGCAACCTCAAGACCGAACTGGAGCTGCGGCGCGAGCTGGCGAACAACTCGCCCATGGCGATCATCCAGCGCCACGGCGCGCGCGCGGCCGGCTCGCGCGGCATCTACGAGGGCGATCCTGTGCCGGACCGTCTCGACCAGCTCCAGAAGGGCAATCCGGGGAGTCGGCCATGAGCCCGGTGCGCATGGCCTGGCGGCCACTGCGCTGCTTGTTCAGCCGGCGCGCGGCGAAGACGCTGCTGTGGCTGGCGCTGATCGTTGCCGCCGCCGTGGGGGCGAACGTCGCGGGCATCTACCTGGTCGGCAGCGTTGCAGGCTGGGAACGGTGGCTGGCGGCCTCCGCAGGGTATTTCTTCATCTGGCGGCTGTGCGTGTACGCGGCAACGGCCTATGGATGGTTCTGGATGCGCCGCCGGGTGCTGGCCCGCGAAGACCAAAGCGGGACAGATGGGCAGGCGCGGCGCCGGCTGATCCGCACCGAGGTCGCCGGCGTCGTCGCCATCGTCGCGCTGGAAACCAGCCTGTTGATACAGGCCGCTTGAGGGGGAGATCGGGGCCATGACGCTCTTCACGACCGACTATCTGGAGTACTACCTCACCCTCGTGTCCTGGATCGTCAACAACGGCATTTGGGCCGTGCTGGTGTCCAGCGGGGTGTTTGCGCTGCCTTTCGTCGCCATCGTCGTGCAGGAGTGGCTGAAGGCCCGTGCGGAAGGCGCTGACGAGGGCAACAAAGGCGTCCTGAGTGCCGCCCGTATCGAGAACCGGGTGTTCGTCGCGATCGTCGTGGTGATGTTCGCGGGCATTCCATTCATCGACGTGGACCTCAGCACCATCCAGTACGACAGCTCGCGCTCGGCACAATGCCAAGTCAGCGTGCCGCAGCCCACGGAAACCGGCTGGTCGCAGTCTTTCAGCACCATCAACAATCAGTCAGCGAAGGTGCCGGTCTGGTGGGCATTCATGCACGCGCTCTCGCGCGCCGTCACGAGCGCCTCGGTAGCGGCGATCCCGTGCGGTACGGACCTGCGGCAGATGAGGATGGAGATCGATGCGACCCGCATTGACGACCCAGTGCTGGCTCAGGAGGTCGCGGACTTCTCGCGGGATTGCTATGGGCCTGCGCGGGCCAAACTGTTCATGCAGCGCCCGGATCTCGATGAGCAGCAGATGCACGACGTGACCTGGATCGGCTCGCGCTTTTTCACGGACACGGGTGGCTACTACGACAGCTACCGCTCCAGCACGGCGCGCGAGGCATGGCCCTATGACGACACCCGCGATGCAGGTCTCGCGCAGGTTGCCAATGGTGGCGGCTATCCGACCTGCAGGCAGTGGTGGTCAGACGGCAGCAACGGACTGCGCGCGCGGCTGCTGGGGCAAGTGGACCCGACCCTGCTGAATCGCCTGGCGGGCTGGGCCGGGTTCCTCAGCCGGGCCGAGGTGGACGATTCGGTGATCCGCGCCATCGCGTCACCGCGGCAGCAGAAACTGAACCAGGGCAGCGTCTATACGGACTACGGCGGCCAGATCGACAAGACTCTGCCGAACATCGTGACGCGCGCCACGGGCGACGTCGGCATGGCGGTCGGGGCGATTGCCGCGTTTCCGGCCATGGACGTTGTGCGGCAGGCCTTGCCCATGGTGCTCGCCTTGCTCAAGATGGCGCTGGTCATCTGCATCCCACTCGTGCTGGTCGTGGGTACCTATGACCTGAAGACGGTGGTTACGGTCAGCGTCGTGCAGTTCGCGCTGTTCTTCACGGACTTCTGGTTCCAGCTCGCGCGCTGGATCGATTCGACGATCCTGGACGCGCTCTATGGCTGGGGCTTCGGCTGGAACCGGCCGCACACCAACTTTGACCCGCTGGTAGGGTTGAACAACGCCTTCGGCGACATGCTCCTGATGTTCGTCATGGGCACGATGTTCCTGGTTCTGCCGGGATTCTGGCTGGCGAGCCTTACCTGGGTTGGGATTCGGGCCGGGCACGTCATCCAGGGGCTTTCCGATGGCAGCAAGAGCGCCGGCCAAGCTGGCGGCAAGGGTGCCGGGGCGCTCACCGGAGGAAAGCTGAAATAGCGCGAGGCCGGTCAGTCGTCGGTGTACAACTCGTGCGACGTGTCGTTGTACAGGTTGGGATCATAGCCCGGCGTCTTGCGCAGCTCGGTGAGGTCGGTGAAAGGCCACTCGTCTTCATCCGAAGTATTGGCAGCAGCAGCCCATCCCGCCGACGCAACGCCCAGCAGCACGAGTGCGAACCAAAACGCAACGTAGAGCAGCACCCCCAGTACAGCCAGCTTGGCTACCCACACGAGCGCGGTAGCGCCAGCTCGCGGCATGCCCTTGGACACCAACCAGTTCGACGCCCGCCGTTCGCCGCGCGCATAGGCACGCCATCCGCGACCAAAGGCGCGGCCGAGGCGTTCTGCGGTGCTGGTGCGGGTCGTCGTGTTCATGGTCGTCTCATGCTATTGAGGAATGCCTATTCCAGTTTGCTCCAATTCATTCGGTTTGAAGCTTCAATGCGCTTTCTTGCTGCTTCAGGACGCTTCGTCCTTCGGTTCCGCCGGGCCGGGATCGGGTTCCACGCCGATGCGGTAGGTGGCAACGAACCGCGGCCAGTCCACATGGTCAACCAGGTCGATGTCCTCGACAACGCTGATCTTGGCTCCCGCACGCTCGAACAGGGCGATGCTCTTGGCGGGATAGTTGTTGCGTGACGGGTAGAGCACCCCGTCGAACAGGAGCTGGCCGTCGTTTCCGCGCATCGCATGCACCTGGGCGGACACCTGCTGCGTGTGCGTGTAGGCGCGGCTGGCCAACTGCTCCAGATTCAGGCCGAAGTATCCCGCCATGATGCCCGGCGCAGTGAGATCGGCCAGGAGCACGTCGTCCAGCACGGCTACTGCGCGCACCATCCGGGCTTGGACTTCCTTCAGGGCGATGGAGCGCTTCGTGTCTTCAAGCCACTGGTGCTTGTGAAACACCGACTCCATCAGCGCCGTGGGCAGGTCACGCCCCAGGTAGAGCACGCCGTAGGCTCCCGCCGGGTCATCGTAGCGATTCGTGCCGCTGCGGCCAAAGTACAGCGGGCTGCTCCGATAGATGACGCGGCTCACATGCTGGAGCAGTTCACCGGCATCGATCAGGAACGAAGGCAGCTCGTGGCTCATGGCGGTTTCGCTTCAATGCACCTGGACGCCCAGCACGTTGAACACGGCCTCGGCCACGTCATCGATCGTGCCATGCGTCACCGCATCCACCGGCGAGCGACCGCCCAAGCCTTCGAGCGGTTCGGACAGCGCGCGGTAGATCGTCCAGTGGTCGATGCCCTCGACCTCCTGAAGCACGGTTTGGGTCAACTGCTGCTTCACCGGGTCGAGCTGCCAGTCGGGCAGCTTCTGGCCACGCGGCCCCACGTTCAGCGCCAGCAGACGACCCGCAAGGATGTCCTTGTAGATTTGCTGGCGCGACTTGTCCGCCAGCTTGGCGAACTCGGCAGGCGGCAGGTTGTCCGGCTGGTTGAAGGCTTCCAGCAGCACGGCGCGGCCTCGCTGGACATCGGTTTCAGTCGGTGCCCAACGCTTGTCGGCGCGCAACGCGGCCGCCTTGCGCTGCAAGGCCTGCGCCACCGTTTCACCTTCCAGGTTGGCGGGCAGCGTCACCGCCTCCACGCGCTCGTGGATGAACGCCTGCAACTCGGCCGCGAAAGCCGGGGCATCCCGGATTTCGACGGTATCGGCGAAGCGTCGCACATCCTCCACCGTGACGCGCGGCAGTCGGTCGGCAATGAATTCGATCGCAGTGGGCATGGTCAGCTCCCAGATAGGTTTGAGACAGGATTTACTTTAGTCGCCTTTGTCGCGTTTGTCAACTTAGTCGCCTGAGTGGGAGCCTATTTGGCGGTGTAGCGTCCCGACAGCATAGGCCGGGCCAGCGCCGGGTCACCATCCAATCCATTCGTGCGGGTTCCACATTGGCGCTGGAGTCGAAACCCAAGCCCCGCTATACCGAAACGGTTAAAGGCCAAAGGGTCGAAACGGCAAGGGAATGGGGTGCAAGGGGAAAGGCCCTACCTCGAAAAGGCCAAAAGGCCTTCCGGCCGGCCCGCCACCAGGACACCGACATGCTCTCCCTGTTCCAGCGAAAACGGCCCCCGATCGCTGCCGCGCCGTCGCCAGCCCCCACCACCGATCTCCCGAAAGGGTTGATGCGGCCCGAGTCGGCCGCATCGCTGCTGGCTGCCCCGCGCCGGCAGAAGCTGCTGGAACACATCTGGCAGCGCACCTCGCTTTCGCGCAGGCAGTTCGCCACCCTGTACCGCACGCCACTAGAGCGCTACGCCGAACTGGTCCAGGCTTTCCCGGCCTCCGAAGCGCACCACCATGCATATCCGGGCGGCATGCTCGACCATGGCCTCGAAATCGTCGCCTACAGCCTGAAGCTGCGGCAGTCCCATCTGCTGCCCATTGGTGCCACCCCTGAAGACCAGTCCGCGCAGGCCGAAGCCTGGACCGCGGCCGTCGCCTATGCAGCGTTGCTCCACGACATCGGCAAGGTGGCGGTCGATCTGCACGTCGAGCTGGCCGATGGCAGCACCTGGCACCCGTGGCATGGCCCCCTGCGCCAGCCGTACCGCTTCCGCTACCGCGACGATCGCGAGTACAGGCTCCACAGCGCTGCGGCAGGCTTGCTCTACCGGCAACTGCTCGACCGTGATCTGCTGGACTGGCTCAGTGGCTATCCGTCCCTGTGGGCGCCGCTGCTCTACGTTCTAGCCGGGCAGTACGAGCACGCCGGGGTTCTTGGCGAACTCGTCGTGCAGGCCGACCGTGCCTCTGTCGCCCAGGAGCTGGGCGGCGATCCCGCGCGCGCCATGGCCGCACCCAAGCACTCGCTCCAACGCAAGCTGGTGAACGGGCTTCGCTACCTGCTCAAGGAAGAGCTGAAACTGAACCAGCCTGAAGCCTCCGATGGCTGGCTCACCGAGGACTCGCTATGGCTGGTGAGCAAGACGGTCTCGGACAAGCTCCGAGCGCACTTGCTGTCCCAGGGCGTTGATGGCATCCCTGCGAACAACACTGCGGTGTTCAACGTGCTCCAGGACCACGGCATGTTGCAGCCGACGCCAGACGGCAAGGCGATCTGGCGCGCGACCGTGACCAGTTCCACCGGCTGGTCCCACTCGTTCACCCTGTTGCGGGTGGCGCCTGCACTGATTTGGGAGCCTGGCGAGCGGCCCGCGCCGTTCGCCGGGACGGTGGCGATTGATACGGGCTCCACGGACAACGAGGCCGATGGGCCACTCCCACTTCCCCCAGATGATGTGCAGCCCGCCGCAGCGAGCCAAGAGGCGCTGCCATGGGAAGAAGCTGGTAGCACCGCTTCGGCTCCTTCGCCCAGGCCCCAAACCAAGGCCGATGTCATGGAGGACATGCTGGCGATGGTGGGTCTACGGGATTCGTCCGGCATGGCGCGGGAGGCGGAAGCCGCCGCGGGCGAGGTGGATGCAACGCCCCCGGGAGCGCCCTCACTAATCTCGGTCACCGCTACGCCTTCATCACCGTTGCCCATGTCCCCGGTCGCGCAGCCCTCCGGCGAGCATTTCATGGCATGGCTGCAACAGGGCATAGCCTCGCGGCGGCTAATAATCAACGACGCGAAAGCGCTCGTACACACCGTGAGCGATACGGCGTACCTGGTAAGCCCAGGCGTCTTCCAGCGGTATGCACAAGAGCACCCGCAGGTGGAAGCACTGGCCAGGCGAGAGAATCAGCAGGACTGGCAGTGGGTACAGAAACGCTTCGAACGACTGCAACTGCACCGTAAACAGCCCAACGGCCTGAACATCTGGACCTGCGAAGTCACCGGCCCACGCAAGGCGCGTCAGTTACACGGCTATCTCCTGCAGAGCCCGCTGCAACTATTCCAAGACCCGCCCCCCAACAATCCTTATCTGAAAACCGGGGGCGTCTCTCCGGCGCCGTGACTAAGTCGCGATTTCGATAATGTCTCCGGCCCCGCGTGCATAGATCAGGGCATAGTCCAAGGTGCTTGGCGTTTGCGCATGCAGAAACAGCAACGGCGCCCCCGGCACAACCCGATCGCCAACCTGCACCCTCAGATCCACGCCAGCTGCCGGGTTGTCCGGAGCGCCGGCCAACTTCGCCAGCCGGGACAGTTTGCGATTGTCGATCCCCACCACCTTGCCGGCGCTGGCAGCGACCAAGGGCAGCACGCAAGGGGCGCGTGGCGGTTCTCGCATTCCGCCTTGAGCATCGCAGATGCGCTGAAACTTCTCCCACGCGAGCCCCTCGTCTAGAGTGCGCAAGGCCAACGCCATGCCTCCTCCTGCTGGCGCAGCGCCCCCCATCTCCAACACTGCGCCGGCAACCACAGCGGCTCGTTGGCGAAGATCGGCCGGCGCCCCCTCGTCATTGCGCAATACGGCCAGCACATCCCGGGCTTCCAGCGCCGGGCCGATGCCGCGGCCGACGGGCTGAGTGCCGTCCGTATACAGGCAATGCACGGCGAGACCGAAGTATGTGGCAGTGGCGGTCAACTTCGAGCCCAGCAGTTGAGCGGCCTCCTGGCTACGTACCTTGGCGGTAGGTCCGACAGGAATATCGATGACGACATGCGTCGCGCCGGCCGCGATCTTCTTGGACAACACCGAGGCGATCAGTTGTCCCTCCGTATCGATGTCTAATTCACGCTCAACGCGTACAAAAATGTCGTCGGCTGGGGACAAGTGCATGGAACCACCCCACGCCAGGCAGCCGCCTTCGCGCTTGACCACATCGCGCAGCTTGTCTAGGCTGAGGTCGACAGGTGCTAAAGTTTCCATGGTATCGGCGGTGCCGGCAGGCGATGTGATGGCGCGTGACGAGGTCTTGGGCATTAGCAGGCCGTTCGCCGTCACAATCGCCACGACGATGGGTGTGGTGCGGTTGCCCGGCAATCCGCCGACGCAGTGCTTGTCGACGACCATCTGGGCCCCCCATTTCAAGCGCTCACCCACCTGAACCATCGCGCGGGTCAGATCGACGGTCTCTTGTTCGTCCAGCGGCAGGGTGGAAGTGGCGGTCAGGAACGCAGCCAGATGCACATCCGTGTAGCGCCCCTTCACGACGTCGCCGACGATGGCGGTCATGTCCTGCATGTTCAGGCGCTGACCGTAGATCCGCTTGCGCACGCCGGCCAGCGAGTCCAGTAACGGCGGATGGCGCACCTCGACGGTATCGCCTGCATGCAACCCCAAGGCGTCCCAGGCGTCTTCGGACAAGGCCACCTGCTCGGGCGCCAGGCGCTCATCGTCCTCGATCTGGTACAGCTGGGCGAGCAGCTCGCGCTCCCCCGCCCTGACCAGCACCTGCGATCGCGACGCGAGTCCTTCAGCGAGGCAGACATAGGAATCCCTGCGCATGACAGCGACAGCTTGGTGCTGCGCATGCAGGCGCATCCGCACCGCTACCATGGCTGGTGCAACGGGTACTGCAGCAGCAGCGCCTGGCGTTCCTACGACAGCGCTCACAGCTTGAACTCCTGACCCTGCCGTGGAACCGTGGCCTGCCAGCCCAGGTCACGTTGCACCCGCTCGCGCAGCGCCTCGGATGCACTTGGCTCGCCGTGAACGATAAAAACATTCTTGGGTGGACGCTGGAAACCGGCCAGCCAACGCATCAACTCGTCGCTGTCGGCATGCGCGGACAGCCCGGGGAGCTCGGCGACCTCGGCTTTCACTGGCACCCACTGGCCATGGATCTTCGTCTCTTTTGCACCTTCGAGCAGCTTGCGTCCGCGCGTGCCCGCAGCCTGAAACCCAGAGAACAGTAGCGTATTAAGGTGATGGGGGCCGAAAGCAGCGATGTGATGCAAGACGCGTCCGCCGGTGGCCATGCCGCTGGCAGAAATGATCACCTTGGGATAACGGTTGGCGGACAACGCTTTAGACTCTTCTACATCGCGCACGCAAGTGATCGCTTCGCATGCCGCCGTGTAATCTTGTACTGAAAGCCGATGGTCGTCCGGGTAGGCATGCATCAGTTCCGTAGCACTGGTCGCCATAGGACTGTCCAGAAAAATCGGAACATTGTTCAAACGACCAGCGCGGCGCAGCAGCCACAGATCGTAGATGAGCGACTGGGCACGGCCGACCGCGAATGCCGGAACCACCACCGTACCGCCTCGCTTCACGGTGCGCTCGATCACCGCCCCCAGAGCTTCGACCGGATCGCTGTGCTCGTGGCGACGGTCGCCGTAGGTTGATTCGATCACCACATAGTCAGCCTCGGGCACGCTTTCGGGCGCATGCATCACCAGGTCGTCATAGCGTCCGAGATCACCGGAAAACACG
Source organism: Stenotrophomonas sp. PA-6-5C (assembly GCF_021605635.1). NCBI lineage: Bacteria > Pseudomonadati > Pseudomonadota > Gammaproteobacteria > Lysobacterales > Lysobacteraceae > Stenotrophomonas > Stenotrophomonas sp. PA-6-5C. The sequence goes on along the minus strand of NZ_WKEE01000053.1, from coordinate 17,626 downwards.
ATGCGCCGGCCGCCGATGTCGATCTGTGCCGTGGCGGCACCAAGGATGTGTCCTGCCCGTCGGAGCAACAACGTGCCTCCGCCGGGCAGCGCAACCTCCCTATGAAGCGGTGCTGTGGCGAACATGCCGATCGCGCGCTCGGCGTCGGCGACCCGGTACAGAGGCAGGGCAGGCTTGTGCTTGCTGAAACCTTTGCGATTGGCGAACTCGGCATCCTTTTCCTGCAAGAAGGCACTGTCACGCAGGATCAACGCAGCCACATCGCGCGTGGCGGGAGTGGCGTATATCGGCCCGGAGAAACCATTGAGCACGAATCTCGGCAGATAACCGCAGTGGTCCAGATGGCCGTGGGTGAGAACGGCTGCGTCCACGTCTTCTGGATTGACAGCCAGTTGCTGCCAATTGAGCTCGCGCAAGTTCTTCAGGCCCTGAAACAAGCCGCAATCGATCAGAATGCGGGTGTCGTCGCAGGTCAGCAGGTGCTTGGAGCCCGTGACGGTGCCGGCTCCGCCGAGGCTGGTCAATGAGAGCATTCTTCTTTTCCTTGTCCTAAAGATTCTTGGTCAATGCAGTTGGCCGCTTGTGTCGGCGCCCAGTCGTGGATCGTCAGCCCGGTGCAGGCGTCTTCCAGCCGGTCACTTGCGCGGCTGCCTGCACGGCGTGTATCCAAGTGCAGCGATTGGCGAGGAGCATTCCAGCCACGTCGAGCGTGCCTCCGCGACTGATGTAACCCAGCGCACGCGTCCTTGCTTGGCCGCCATCGAGGCGTCGAAGGATCCCCAACATCGGTTCGGGACGTGTGTGGCTGAGCACCACCCGCGGCAGGTCGTCGGGAAAGAACGCCTGTAATTCGTCATCGCCGAGCACGAAAGCGCGCTCGATCTCATCGCGTGGAATGCGTAACCGCCCGGGCTCGATCACCGCGGTGACGCAGGAAGCCAGCCCATGCCGCTCCAGGAAAGCGTGGGCTTTCAGCGCCTCCTCCAGTTGATACGCTCCGATGGCGACGAACTGCACGCCGGCAACGCCAGGCGTCCCTGCGATGTGCGCTGCGCCGCGCTCGACCAGCCGTTGAGCCGCGTTGGCATCGAGACGCTCGGGAGCATCCCGCTTGGACACCACCATGCAGGCGAGCTGTCCGCGGCCGGCGTACACGTCTCGCAGCGCGGCCACAGCGGTGTTGCTGTCTACCGGAAACAGTACGCGTGCGGTGTCTGACATCTCGCCCAGCAAGGCTTCGCCTATCGTCGGGTCCTGGTGAGACTGCTCGTTCTTCGAGTTCTCCCAGGTGTGCGAGGTGACGATCAGCGGAACAGATAGCCAGCCGGGGACTTGGCCGAGCGCCTTCTGATGGCGCGCGAAAATGATCTCCTGGCGCAGCAGGCCGAGCATCTTCATTGCGAACGCCTCGTAGCTGACGATCAGGTTGAGCCCCCCCTTGTTGCCAAGCGCCGCTGCGGCGACTGCCTCTTCATTGAGCGCGGTGATCACCGCGCCATGAAGGTCCTCGGCCATGCCCGGTTCCGGCACGTTGACCCGATGCTTGAGCAGCGCGAGGGTGCCGCCCATCTTGTTACTGGCCAACTCGTCGGGATTACCGAGCCGGACCCGCAATCCAGGGTTGGCCCGAACCAGCTCAACGAACCACCGATCCAGCATCGCCATGGCGCTGCCTTGGGTGCCGGCCGGTGCCCACGCCGGTTCTGGCAGGTGCAGCGCCTGCGGGTGACGATGAGCCATGGAATGCTGGCTCTCCCGACCGCGGCCCTGGCTGCGATGGGTATCGAGCACCGCAAGCGCGTGATCGAGGTCCCCAGACGCCACATGGAGCGCAGAGGCGCTGGCATTGAACGCTTCCCGGGCGCCGGCATCCCGGTGAGGATTGCCGACCAGTGGAAGATTGTGTGCGGCGTTGGTACCGGCGCCGGCGAAGCCGAACCCTTTCTCGGTCTCGGCGATGACATATGGCAACCGGGCGGGATAACGTCGTTCCGGCGCGGCGGCGAACCTTTTCAGCGCCTGCTCCGCCGCCAGGATCGCCCAGGCGATTGCGGCAGGGTCACGGCCATCGACGATCAGCGGCTCGAAGCCGTTATGGCGCACATCCTCTGCCAGCCAAGCGGCACCGCCTTCTTGGACGATCTGCGTGCGCTGCTCGATCCGGCGTCCGTTGAGGATCATCACCGGAATCGCGAAACCGCAGTCCTCGGCTCGCCACCAGCGCGGTGCCCAATCCGAGCCGCGCTGCTCTTCGAACGCGCCGTCGCTCAGGAAGGCCACCAAGCTCTCTCCCGGCAAGGGCATATGCACGTATTGCAGTGCGGCGAAGCCCAGGTATCCGCCTTCGGAGACTGCCCCTGCGGTATGGGGGCTCGCATGGCTGCCCAACGGCACCGCCGGTTCGCCACGCGCATCGACGGCGTAGGAATAGAAGTCCGCACACAGACGGGACAGCCCAGCTTCGCTACGATCGTACCGTCCCTTCTGGCTTGGGGACACGTCCCCGGTCAGCGTGTTAATCGCCTCGATGGCCGCGACGCAGTGTCCCTGCCCCATCAGCCATCCGCGGGTCGAGCCAGCCAACGCATTGGCAAGCAGATATCCCACGAAGGCCGGCACCATGTTGAGCGATCCGCCGGTATGTCCTTCCGGCACCGCCTTGAAATCATGCTCCATCAGCGGGGCGCCGGATAAGTCGATACGATTGGCGTAGGTCATGTGCGCAACGACGTTCATCGCCGCACACGTCAGGCGGTCGCTCGCGGCGAGCAATACGTAAGCATCCTCCACGGATGCGATGGACCCCGCTTCCAGCAGATCGGCGACGGCCGCGTCGATATGCTCAATGGTGTCGTGCCGTCGCTTGATTGGCCCGTGTCCGGCCAGCCATTGAGACCGTGCCGAAGTCTTGTCGTTCATGGCGATATCCTTTCCAAGAAAGTGAGGGCTTAAGCGCCAGCAGTAAGCGATGCGTCCAGCGCGCCGCAGACCAGGGCTGACAGGGCAATCCTGTTGCTGGGGTGCGGGACGGCGTCGGTGGATGTGATACGCGAGAATAGGGGGATCAATTCCACCCAGGCTTCGTCAGCGAACAGCGCATGCACCACGACGCATTCGGGTTTTCGGAGCCCCTGTTCGACAAGCTTACGCGCTGCCACCGCCAAGGTCCGTCCAGACGATGCGATGTCGTCCACCAGTACCGGCGTGCGATCGCGCCACGCAGACAAATCTGGGACCTCGATCTCGACACTGCGGTCGCCTAGGCGCGTCTTGTTCAAAACGGCATAAGGCACGCCAATGCGCCTTGCGATATCACCTGCCCACTGCTCGCTTTCTTCGTCTGGTCCGATGATCAGAGGCAGATCGACATTGGCTGCGATCCAACTGGACAACAGCGGTGCGGCATGCAGCGTTGTGGCCGGTATGGTGTACAGCGAAGTCAGTGCCGCATGTCGGTGCAGGTGAGGGTCGACGGTCACCAGGCGGTCGAAGGTCGCGGATATCAACCGGGCAAACGATCTTGAACTGATGCATTCACCTGGGTGGAATCGCGCGTCCTGCCGCATGTAGGCCAGGTAGGGGGCCACCAGGTTGACTTCGCTTGCCCCAAGGTCCCTTGCAGCATCTGCAGCGAAGGTTAGCGCCAGGAACTGTGCGTCTGGCCGTGCCAACGTGCAGATCAGATCGACGGGACGCCCGTTAGGCATCCCGTGCAGGCGTACGTAGGTCTCGCCATCGGGAAATCGGCGAGTTTCCACCGTTCCAAGTTCACCACGACTCTGTCGTGCCAGCTCGCTGGCGAAAACCTCGTTGCCCGGAAGGGGCAGGATCAAACGCTGCATGTCTTTCTAGCTCCTTCAAATCCGGCCTAGAACATTTACCTATAGCCCGCACGTCGGCGAATATGAACTGACATCTGCGCGATCCGTGGGAGGAGTCGCACATATTCATTTGCCAGCCTCGCTTGGCGGAAATCGACGAACGCGTTTTTTTCAATGACGAACCGACCGTGGGCCTTCTTCCCTATCGCCTTCCGTGGGCGAGATCGCCTGTCGTCAGCGCCAACCTGGCACTGACGGCCCCGCCTTTGGTACTGCCGGACACGGCGTTCGATGACATATTGCCTCGCTCCTCAGTCGCACTTGGCCAGCGGCACTTCGGTGGCCGCTGGGTGAGGGTGGCGCACCAGCATCACCGGAACAGGTGCGATGCGAGCCACCTGTTCGGCATCACTGCCCAACAGCAGGCGATCCATACCCCGGCGCCCGTGGGTGCCGAGCACGACCACATCGCAGCGCGCTGTTTCGGCCTGTTTGGCGATCAGCTCCGAGACACGCTCTCCCTTGGCCTCGTTGAGAAGCGTCTCCACCGCAATACCGTCTTGTCGCAGACGGCCAGCGGCCTGATCCAACAGCGCCTGGCCAGCCGCCAAGAAGCCCGGCCGCACCTCATCCAGGTACACCTTGGGGCGCTCGAAACCGTTGCTGTGCTTGAGCTCCTCAATAACGTGCAGCAGGACGACGGTCGCTCCGCTGAGGCGAGCCAGAGCCGCAGCGTGATCCAGCGCAAGATGCGCGGTGGGACTGCCATCGAGCGGCACCAGGAGTCTTTTGTACATGGCGTTTTTCCAAGGGTCAGGACGTGGGGTTTGGGTGAGGCGCAGCACCTGCCGTGCATGGCCGGCAATGATCCATTCTTCGTTGGTGGGCTCGACACCTACCAGGACAGGGCTGTCGGACTGGGAAATCACAGGTGCATCCACGAGATTGGCTGGCTCGTCCAGAGCAACTCCGAGGAAGGCCAAGCCACGACAAACGCGTTCACGCACGAATGCGCTGTGTTCTCCGACGCCTGCGGTGAAGACGAGGAGATCCAAGCCTCCTAGCACGGCGGTCAATGCCCCGATCTCACGCACGATGCGTCGCACGTACAGCTCCAACGCGAGGCGAGCCCTGGTGCCGGGTTCGCCGGCATCCGACTCATGCTTCGCAAGCACCCGGGGCTCGGATGAAATACCGGAAACGCCGAGCAGGCCGGAGCGGTGATAGAGGATGTCGCCGACCTGCCCTAGCGACAGGCGCTCGACCTCCATCAGATAGAGCACCGCGCCTGGATCAAGCGAGCCGGTGCGAGTTCCCATCATCAGACCATCCAGGGCGGAGAAACCCATCGTCGTCGCGACGCTCTGCAAACCTTTCATGGCGCACAGACTCGCGCCGCTGCCCAGGTGCGCGACGATGGTGCGGCCTTGGGCTGCCTGGCCGTGACGCTGCGCGAGCGCAGTCGCCATGTACTCGTAGGACAAGCCATGGAAGCCGTAGCGTCGCAGACCGCGCTGCCATGCTTCGTAGGGAAGCGGCAGAACCTGCTCTACCTCGGGAAGCGTGTGATGAAAGCCCGTGTCGAAGCAGGCGATCTGGGGCACTTGCGGCAGGTCCTGCAGCAGGACCTCGATGGCTTCAAGCGCAAAGGGCTGATGCAACGGGGCAAGAGGGACGTAACCCTTCAGATCGGCGAGGACCTGCGCATCCACACGGATTGGAGCGGAGTATTTGCTGCCGCCATGCACGATCCGGTGGGCAATAGCGCTGAGGCTGCTGTGTTCATTCAGACGTGCCGACACGCGCTCACGGATCAATTGCAGCGCGCTTCGATGGGGGGTCTCCGTATCGAGTTGCACACGGAAAGGTGCAACACCGGTCTCCCCAAAATCCGGGACGTCACCACCGATTCCTTGGACCTTCCCATTCCACAACGGTCGGCGGGGCATTGGGTCAAGGGAAGCATCGAACACCGCAAACTTGATGCTCGATGAGCCGCAGTTCAGAACAAGGACAAGGCGCTCGGTAGATGGGGCAGACATCGCAATCCAGTGTTTGTCGGGGGATCGGAAATGGGGGCTGCCTGTGTACCGCGCGGAACGCGGTGCTCTCAGGCCAACCAAACCTAAGCCACTACATTAAATTCAATTTTATTTTACACTCGTTTTCAAAGATTTCAATCGATCCCCTGTAGCGAACGTTCCAGACACTGTGGAGATGAGCATGCATATAGAGCAGGAAGGGCTGCTTGGCGGGAAGGTGGTTTGCGTCACTGGCGGCGAATCAGGCATAGGGCGATGTATTGCGATGGCGTGTGCGCAAGCCGGCGCATCGGTCTGCGTTGCTGGCTTTGACGCAACACGAATCAATGGCGTGGTCGCAGAAATACAAGCTTTGGGCCGCCAAGCCTTGGGTATGGTGACGGATATCCGGGACCCGGCGCAGGTCGATGCGATGATTGCCGCGGTCGATCATCAATGGGGACGTCTGGATGCGGCGTTCGCCAATGCTGGCGGAACCCAGGCGAGCGGGCCGACGCACGAAACCTCACTTGCAGAGTGGGATGCCGGCGTGAAACTCAACCTGACCGGGACATTCCTGACCCTGACCGCGGCTGCACGCTATCTGGTCCGACAGGGAGAAGGTGGGGTGCTCATGGCGACGGGTTCATCGACCGCAGTCCGCGTCGTGCCCGACGCCTGCACCTACATCGCCCCGAAGGCTGCCGTCCACGCGCTCGTGTCCATCATGGCACTCGAGTTGGCCCCTCACCGGATTCGGGTCAACGCTCTGATTCCTGGCCCCACCGACACCCCCGCGCTTCGAGCAATTCCAGGGCACGCTGAGCGCGCAGCTGCCAGCGTGCCGCTGGGCGAACTCGTCGATCCGGCCGAAATCGGCCGCTTGGCAGCCTTTGCCGCGAGCGATGCATTGCGTCATATGACAGGAACACAGCTTTGCATCGATTCCGGCCGGATAATCGCCTGATTGACGCAGACCGACCCCTGTTGGAATGACCGCCGACACCTGAAGGAGAAACGCGATGACCGAACCTCAATCGCTAACCACCTCCCCTTAGTTTTTCTTCAACACAGACTGTGGTTCTGCCGACGAAAGGCAACTCGACGAGTGGGAATTGAAAGCGGCGCGTCGAATCCTGCTCAACCTCAAGACCCTGCTGCATGGACAGCCCATGTTCGACCTGATCCGCGATCAGATTGAGGCATCAGGCCGCCGCAACAAGCCGCAACAAGGAGATCGTGGCACGCTCAAAGGGAAGCTTCCGGCAGTGCAAGGTCGCCATGGCCGTGAAAGGCATGCCGGCGAAACGATTGTTTGAATGGATGGCCGCCGGCCTGACAGCCTCCGGTGGCGAAGGGGGAGACAAGCTGAAGGTTGCCCGGGAAATGGCCTATCCCTCCCACCCCGAGCACTACGCTCTTCCGCCTTATCCGGGCGTGAACGAAACGCTGGGCGGCCAGCCTACCCGTGTGCATGTGATTCCGACAGGCGATCTCCCGCCATTTGTCCAGGCAGCCGTCGATCCTTCGTACGAAATCCGCTCACCCTCCCGTGTCGAACTCGACGACGGCACAGTGTTTGGCTGGATACTTCACCAGTTCAGGGACTCCGGGAATGATTGCGAGGGCATACTGCGCGTGTGGTGGCCCGCCGAGGCACCAGAGGTTTTCTTCGAAGAGCACGCTCAACACTTCTCGGTCGAGTTCCGAGCCTTGTTTCTTCTCGGCGCACAAGCCTTGGAGAAAGGCGATTCGAGTCCACAACCCACCGCGACGGCACCGTGATTGATTTCGCCGCGGTAATTGAAGCACCGACTAGCATCGGCAAGAACACGTGAGATGCGCTCGAAACAGAATGCAAGAATAGAGATTGATTCAGTATGTGAATTGAACCGCACCCCGATTGTGTTGCCGTTTTCGCATTGCATGCATGCGAGGGGCGTCCTGGCCAAACCCGCCCTAGACGCCTGAGACGGCGTCCAGGGCGTCAAAGATCAGGCAGCGCCTGCGTTCGAGAGGATGATCTTCATCGCCTTCTCCTTGGCGCCATTGAGGAATACCTGATAGGCGTGCTCGATCTCGGCCAGCTCGAAGCGATGGGTAATCATCTTCTTCAACGGAAGCTTGTCGGTCGAGGCGACCTTCATCAGCATGGGCGTCGTGTTCGTGTTCACCAGTCCCGTGGTGATCGTCAGGTTCTTGATCCAGAGCTTCTGAATCTCGAAGTCAACCTTGACGCCATGCACGCCGACGTTGGCGATGTGCGCGCCGGGCTTGACGATCTCCTGGCAGATGTCCCAAGTCGCCGGTATGCCCACCGCCTCGATCGCAACATCGACTCCCTCTGCCGCAATCCTATGCACGGCTTCGACAACGTTCTCCGTGCCGGAGTTGATGGTGTGCGTTGCCCCGAGCTCCTTGGCGAGCTGGAGGCGATTCTCGTCCATGTCGATCACGATGATGGTCGAGGGGGAGTAGAACTGGGCGGTCAACAGTACGGACATGCCGACGGGGCCCGCGCCGACAATAGCCACCGCATCGCCCGGCTGGACATTCCCATACTGGACGCCGATTTCGTGGCCGGTGGGCAGGATGTCGCTCAGCAGGACGGCGATTTCGTCGTCAATTGTCTGGGGGATCTTGTAGAGGCTGTTGTCGGCATGCGGGATGCGGACGTATTCGGCCTGCACGCCATCGATCATGTAACCCAGGATCCACCCGCCGTCGCGGCAATGGGAGTAAAGCTGCTTCTTGCAGTAGTCGCACGAGCCGCAAGAAGTGACGCAGGAAATCAGGACCTTGTCGCCTTTCTTGAACTGCGTGACACTCTCGCCCACTTCCTCGATGACGCCTACCCCTTCATGGCCCAGGATGCGCCCGTCGGCGACCTCTGGATTCTTGCCTTTGTAGATGCCGAGATCCGTGCCGCAGATCGTGGTCTTCAAAACCCGTACTACTACATCCGTGGGCTTTTGAAGGGTGGGCTTGGGCTTGTCTTCAAGCGAGATCTTGTGGTCACCGTGATAAACCAGAGCTTTCATGTGTGCATTCCCCTTCTGAAAAAACCATAAACCATTGTGGTCGTCTGAAACGGCGCGCCAAGAATGGCATCGTTTTAAAAAAACACTGATCGGAAGTCTTTCCAATCCAGGCAATGGTGCCGTTGATGTCCGGTGCCTATTGTCGGTGCCGTCCATTCCTATCCATGACAGCCTGTATCATAGCATGCAGCGTTATTAATTAGACGTTAATGCGCAGCACGAAACACCACTCGGCTTGCTGCAAACTGTGCCGGCCTCATATCTTCATCGCCCTCAGCCGCAGCGCATTGCCAATGACACTGACCGACGACAACGCCATGGCGGCCGCTGCAATGATCGGAGACAGCAGCAATCCGAACACCGGATAAAGCACGCCTGCCGCGATCGGCACGCCGGCGGCGTTGTAGATGAAGGCGAAGACGAGGTTCTGCCGAATGTTGCGCATCGTCGCCTGCGAGAGCTGCCTGGCCTTGACGATGCCGGTCAGGTCGCCCTTGAGCAGCGTCACGCCCGCGCTCTCTATCGCCACGTCCGTGCCCGATCCCATGGCGATGCCGACGTCGGCCGCAGCGAGGGCCGGCGCATCGTTGACCCCGTCGCCCGCCATCGCGACGACCCTGCCTTCCGACTTGAACCGGTTGACGATCGAGGCCTTCTGATCGGGCAGCACATCCGCCTCGACCTCGTCGATGCCTAGCCGGCGCGCGACGGCCTCGGCGGTGGTCCGATTGTCACCGGTCAGCATGACAATACGGATCCCTTCGCCGTGCAGTGCCTTGAGCGCCTGTGGCGTCGTGGCCTTCACCGGATCGGCGATGGCAAAGATCCCGGCCGCGCGCTGATCGACACCGATATAGATCGCCGTCGCGCCATCTCGACGCAGTTCGTCAGCCTGGGCACCGAGCGGCGCGGTCTCGATGCCATGCTCGGCCAGGAATGCGGCATTGCCGACCACCACGCGCCAGCCCTCGACTACGCCCAGCGCGCCTTTGCCCAGGGGGGAATCGAATCCCGAGACCTGCGCCAGGGCGATGTTGCGTTGCTGGGCGGCCGCCACAATGGCCAGGGCCAGCGGATGCTCCGAGGCCTGCTCGACGCCGGCCGCAAGACCAAGAACCTCGTCCTGCGTGAAGCCGGCGGTGGCCACGATGCCTGTGACGGCCGGCCTGCCTTCGGTCAGGGTGCCCGTCTTGTCCACGACCAGCGTGTCGACCTTTTCCATGCGCTCCAGCGCTTCGGCGTTCTTGATCAGCACGCCCACACCGGCTCCCTTGCCCACGCCGACCATGATCGACATCGGCGTCGCCAGGCCCAGCGCGCACGGGCAGGCGATGATGAGCACCGACACCGCGGCGACCAGGCCGTGTGCCAACCGCGGCTCCGGCCCCCAGATGGCCCACCCCGTGAACGCGAGGATCGCGACCAGGACGACGGCCGGCACGAACCAGCCCGACACCTTGTCAGCCATGCGCTGGATGGGTGCGCGAGAGCGCTGCGCATCGGCGACCATCTGAACGATGCGCGAGAGCATGGTGTCCTTGCCGACCTTCTGCGCGCGGATGATGAGCGCCCCGGTCTGGTTCAGCGTACCGCCCACCGCCGGGTCGCCCTGGGCACGGGTGACGGGCATCGATTCGCCCGAGATCATCGATTCGTCGATCGAGGAGCGCCCGTCCTCGATCACGCCGTCGACCGGAACGGTCTCGCCAGGGCGGATGCGCAGCTTGTCGCCGATCATTACCTGCTCAACCGGCACGTCCTCTTCGGTCCCGTCCTCGCGCAGGCGCCGCGCGATCTTCGGCGCGAGGTCCAGCAAGGCCTTGATCGCCCCGGAGGTCTGCTCGCGGGCGCGCAGTTCCAGCACCTGCCCGAGCAGCACGAGTACGGTAATCACCGCAGCGGACTCGAAATACACCGCCACGGTGCCGTCCATGGTGCGGAAGGCCTGCGGGAACAGGCCTGGTGCCAGAGTCGCGACCACGCTGTAGCCCCAGGCGACGCCGGTGCCCAATGCGATCAGCGTGAACATGTTGAGACTGCGGTGGCGCAGCGAGGCCCAGGCGCGCTCGAAGAACGGCCAGCCGGCCCACAGTACCACCGGCGTGGCGAGGGCGAACTGGAGCCAGGTCGAGATCGCTGGCGGCACCAGGTGATGGAGCGCCGGAATCACGTGCGATCCCATTTCAAGCAGGAAGACAGGCAAGGCCAGCGCGAGGCCGACCCAGAAGCGTCGCGTCATGTCCGCCAGTTCCGGGCTGGGCCCGGAGTCGGCGCTCGCCACGAGCGGCTCCAGCGCCATTCCGCAGATCGGGCAACTACCCGGCTCGTTGCGGCGGATCTCTGGATGCATGGGGCAGGTCCAGATCCCCGTCGAGGATGCCGGCGCGGCTGGCTTTGCGCCCCCCCGATGGACTGCGCCGTGGGAATGCGGCGCGTGCCCGGCCGCGTCCGCGGGCGACGAGGCCGCGCCAGAAGATGCGTAGCGCAGCGGATCGGCCTCGAACTTGGCTTGGCAACCGCTGGAGCAGAACCAGTAAGCCGAGCCCTGGTGATCCACGCGATGGGCCGCGCGGCGCGGATCCACGACCATGCCGCAGACTGGGTCCCTGACGCTTGAGCCCATGGCACCATCCTGCGCACCGGGCTGGGCGAGCCGTGAACCGTCGCCATGGGCGTGGCTGTGATCGTGTTGCTCAGCGTTCATGACATCCTCTCCTGTTGCTCGATCCGCACGGAAACCCCGACGGGCGTTGATTCAAGGCACGAGCACGATGCGCCCGAAGGGGTGGCCTTCCTCCGCGTGCCGGTGCGCGTGCGCGGCCTGCGAAAGCGCAAACTTCTTGTCGATCGGCATCGTCAGCGAGCCGCCGGCCATGTCGGCGAAGATCGCCTGGATCATTGCGTGGACACGCGGGGTATGCAGTTCCTTGCCGAACAGGGCCGTGATGATCGCCAGGCTGTTCGGGGCGAGATCGGCGATCTCGAAAGCGACCCGCTCGCCGCTGGCGCCCCCCAAGGGAATATAGCGCCCGCGATAGCGCAGTGTCTTGAGCAGCGAGGCCTGCGCCTTGCCACCCGCCAGATCGATCACCATGTCCACGCCTTTGCCGTCAGTCAGCGACAGTGCGCGCTGCGCGATGTCTTCGTCCCGGTAGTCGATGCCGTGCGTGGCTCCGAAGTCCCGCAGTTTCGCCAGGCGCGACAGCGTGGACGCTGTGGCGATGACCTTCGCGCCGGCGCGATGCGCCAACTGTACGGCGGCAAGCCCCACGCCTCCGGCGGCACCCTGCACGAGCACAGTTTCGCCCTTTTGCAAGGCACCGAACTCGAACAGCCCGTCGTGGGCCGTGCCAAAGGCGATCAGGCCAACCGCGGCCGCGTCGATCTCCAAGGCATCGGGCACCGGAAACACGAAGTGCTGCGGCACCGCGAACAGCTCCGCGTGCGAGCCTTTCCAGTTGAAGCAGGCCACACGCTGGCCGACATCAAGGTCGATCACGCCTGGGCCTATGGACGCGATGACACCGGCGGCCGCGTAGCCGACGACGTAGGGCGTGGTGGGCGGGGCCATGTTGCGACGGGAGAGCACGTCGCCTCCTTCGAGGCTGACGGCCTGGACGCGGACGACGACCTCACCCTCCTTGGCCTTCGGGTCGGGCAGATCGCCGTAGGTGAGGACCTCGGGTTCTCCGTTGACGGTGTAGTAGGCAGCTTTCATGAGGTGGCTCCTTGCTTGGTTGGGGGACAGTGAAGAGATATCAGGGACGCCGCACCCGCGTCGAAAGGTGTGGGCCGGCCTTCAATCGCGCTCGCGCCATGCCAGCAGGCGCAGTGCGTTGAACACGACGATCAGGGTCGATCCCTCGTGCAGCGCGACGGCCGGCCCGATGCCCAGGCCGCCGATGGTGGCAGGGACCAGCAGCGCGACGACGCCCAAGCTGATGAAGACGTTCTGGCGGATGATGGACCGGGTGTGGCGGCTCAGCCCGACCGCGAAGGGCAGTTGGCGCAGGTCGTCGGCCATCAGCGCCACGTCGGCCGTCTCCAGCGCGACGTCCGAGCCGGCCGCGCCCATGGCGATGCCGACGGTCGCATGGGCCATCGCCGGCGCATCGTTCACGCCATCGCCCACCATGGCGACCTTGGCCTGGGCGCGCAGCTTGCGGATCGCCTGGACCTTGTCCTCGGGCATCAGATCGCCCCAAGCCTCGTCCAGCCCGACCTCTTTGGCCACGGCCTCGGCTACGGTGCGGTTGTCGCCGGAGATCATGATCATGCGGGCGATGCCGAGCCGGCGCAGCTTTTCCAGGGCGGCGCGCGCGTCGGGACGCGGCGTGTCCATCAGGCCGATGGCGCCCAGATCCCGCGTCCCCTGGCGCACGACCATGGTCGTGCGTCCGCGCTCGCGCAGGCTCGCGATCGCCTGCGATGCCCAGGCACCGAGCGGCGCGAGACCGTCCACGCCGAACATCTCCGCCTTGCCGATCCAGACTGTCTCGCCGTCCAGCGTGGCCGTCACGCCGCGCCCGGTCAGGCTCTTGAGGTCGTGCGCGGACGCGATGGCCTGCCCCTGCAGCTTCTCCTGTCCGTCGCGCGCGATGGCGGCGGCCAGCGGGTGATCGCTCAGGCGTTCGACCGCCACGGCCACCCGCAGCAGCGCCGCTTCGGTCACGCCGTCAGCCAGCGCGATATCGGTGATGCGGGGGCGGCCTTCGGTCAGCGTGCCGGTCTTGTCGAAAGCGATGGCATCGAGCGAGCCGAGTGCTTCCAGCGGTGCGCCGCCCTTGATCAGCACTCCGCCACGCGCGGCGCGCGCCACCCCAGAAAGCACTGCGCTCGGGGTCGCGATGGCGAGCGCGCAGGGACTGGCGGCCACCAGCACGGCCATCGCGCGGTAGAAGCTCTCACTGAAGGGTTCATCGATCACCAGAGGCGCGAACAGCAGCGCGACGGCCAACGCCAGCACGAGCGGCACGAAGATGCGCTCGAAGCGGTCGGTGAAGCGCTGGGTCGGCGACTGCTGGGCCTGCGCCTCGCTGACCATCTGCACGACCTTCGCCAGCGCGCTGTCGGTGGACAGGCGCGTCACCTCCACTTCGATCGCTCCCGCGCCGTTGATCGTGCCGGCAAAGGCGCGCGCCTCGGCGTCGATGGAACCCGGCCGCGCACGCGCAAGGCCGGGATCTGTGACCGGGCGTTTGTCCACCGGCATGCTCTCGCCAGTGACCGGGGCCTGGTCGATGCTGGTCGTGCCCTTGACCAGGAAGCCGTCGGCGGGCAGCCGCTCGTTCGGGCGCACGATCACCACGTCGCCGACCGCGAGCTTCTCGACCGGCACCTCATGCGTCTCGCTTCCTCGCCGCACGGTGGCGGTGCGTGGCGCAAGCTTGGCCAGCGCCTCGATGGCCTGCCGGGCGCGCCCCATGGCGTAGTGCTCCAGCGCGTGGCCGAGGCTGAACAGGAACAGCAGCAACGCGCCTTCGGCAAAGGCGCCAAGCGTCGCCGCCCCCGCGGCGGCCACCAGCATCAGCGTGTCGATCTCGAACTTCTTCAGGCGCAGGTTGCCGATCGCCTCGCGCAGCGTGTAGAAGCCACCGAACGCGTAGGCCCCGAGATACAGGGCCGTGGGCAGCCATGCAGGCGCGCCGGCCGCCAGCTTCTCGATGCCGAAGCCCAGCGCCAGTAAGGCACCACACAGCAGCGAGAACACGAGTTCGGTGTTGGGGCCCAAGAACCCGCCATGGGTGTGCGCGTGTTCGCCTTCGCCATGAGCGTGGCCCGCGTGGTCGTGCCCACGGCCAGTCTCGCCGGGATGGTCGTGACGAGGGTCGCGGCTATCGTGACTGTCGTGACCGCCTCCGGCATTCTGTTCGGCCGCGGGTTTCTCCTGGACGCGCGCCTTCGCGCGCAATCCGAGTCCTGACAGCGCCTCGAACAGCGACTGCTCCGTCACCACCCTGCGGTCGAACTCGACCCGCACGAGTCCAGTGGCATCGGCCTGTGCCTCCAGAACCCCTGGGACGCGCCGCAACGTGTCGCCAATCGTGCGTGCGCGGCGCGAATGCACGAGGCCATCCACCTGCCACAGCACGTGCCCGAAACGCGCACTGACCGATGCGCCCGCAGCCTGGACCACTTCGCGGATGCGCGCGAGCGAGAACATCGCGGAATCGTAATGAACGCACAGCATCGCCTCTTGCCTGCCGGGCGCCCCTGCTGCGGGCGGGATCACATGCACCTGCTCGACACCGCTCCTGCCTTCGAGCTCGGCGACCAGGCGGCCCACGCAGGCATCGGCAGCGTCCGACACCTCGGGCAGCAATACCGGGATGTCCAGTCTCAAGCGTTGCGTCATTGCCGTACCTTTTCAGTCATGCGCGCCGGGGTGGCCCATTGGCGTCGCTTCACGAGGAAGGTGGCCGGCAGGTTGGCGCTCTGGCGGAATGGGTGCTTCATGCGCTGCTCCTGGTCAGGCCATCCGTGCGATGGTTTTGCGAAAGCGTTGCAGCGACAAGCCGAACAGCACGGCTCCGATCAACAGCAACGCGGCGAACTGCGGCCACACCACCGCCAGGCCGGCACCACGGAACAGGATCGCCTGTCCAAGCTGCACGAAGTGCGTGGTCGGTGCCACCAGCATGATGTTCTGCACCAGCTCTGGCATGCTTTCGCGCGGCGTGGCGCCCCCCGAGAGCATCTGCAAAGGCATGATGGTCAGCATCATCAGCATGCCGAACTGGGGCATGTTGCGCGCCAGCGTCGCCAGGAAGATGCCCATCGACGTGGTGGCGAACAGGCACAACGCCGCACCGACGAAGAACAGCGGCAGCGACCCGGCGATTGGCACATCCAGCAGGCCTTGCACGACGAAACCGATCGACACGGCCGCCGCCAGCAGTACCACCGCTCCCATGGACCAGACCTTGGCCAGCATGATCTGCGCCGGCGTCACCGGCATGACCAGCAGGTGCTCGACCGTGCCGTGCTCACGTTCGCGGATGAGCGCCGCGCCTGCTAGAACGATGGACAACATGGCAATGTAGTCGATGATCTCCGCAAGACTGCCTGACCAGGAGGGCTCCAGCGCGGGGTTGAAGCGCGCCCGCAAGGCGAGATCCACCACAGGCACGGCGCTGGAGCGGTAGCGCTGTGCGAACTCACTGATCTCACCGTTGACGATCTGCTGCACGTAGCCGCTACCGACAAACGCCTGGCTCATGCGCGTGGCATCCACGTTGAGCTGGATCTGCGGTGCGCGGCCGGCCAGCAGGTCACGCTGGAAGTTGCGCGGGATCACCATCACGAACGTGTAGCGTCCCTCGTCCATCCCCACGTCCATCTCTGGCCACTCGATCAACTGCGGCTTGCTGAACTGGGGTGGATACAGGGCCGAAATGATGCGTTGGGACAGTGGGGATTGGTCTTCGTCGACGACCGCGATTGGGGCGTTGTGCAGCGTCTCGGGCATGGCCGTCGCCCCGGTGTACACGCCCAAGGTGAAGACGTACACGATGAGCACCAGCATGGTGCGGTCGCGCCACAGGCTCCACAGTTCCTTGACGCCCAATCGGTAGGTGTTGGAGAGGAATTGGCCCATGGTTCAGCGCTCCTGCTTGCGCAGCAGCGCAATCGCCGCACCGATGATCACGGGTACCGCGATCAGCATGGGAACGAGCGCCCCGCCCAGATCGCCGAAGCCTAGGGCCTTGTTGAAGACACCGCGGCTGATGCTGATCATGTGCGTGGCCGGATAGATCTCGCCCAACCAGCGCCCGCCGCCCTGCAGCGAGGACACCGGGTCGGTCAGGCCCGAGAACTGAACGGTGGGAATCATGGTTCCGATCATCGCGAAGAACATCGCCGCGATCTGGCTCTTGGTGATGCTCGATGCAAGCAAGCCCATGCCCGTCGCGCAGAAGCTGAAGATCACCGCGGCCAACACGAGCGTCAGAAAGCTTCCCTTGATCGGTACCCCGAACACGGTCACCGACAACAGCGTCATCAGGAAGAAGTTCAGCATGGCCAGCCCTACATAGGGCAGTTGTTTGCCCAGCAGGAATTCGGTCCGGGTGACGGGGGTGACGTACAGGTTCAAGATGGAGCCGGTTTCCTTCTCGCGCACCACGGCCAGCGCCGTGAGCATGGCCGGCAGCATCAACAGCAGCATCGGCACCACAGCCGGCACCATGGCCGGCAGGCTCTTGACGTCCGGGTTGTACCGAAAGCGCGTTTCGATCCCGGCTTGCCCGATGGGGGCGCTGCCCGTGCGTTCTGTAGCCTGCTCCACCAGCCAGTGCTGGTGGATGCCCTGCACGTAGCCAATGACGGTCTCGGCGCGCTGCGGCATCGCGCCATCGATCCAGGCGCCGATCTGCACGTTGCGCCCGCGCAGCACGTCGCGTCCGAATCCCGGAGGAATCTCCAGGGCAAGACTCAGCTCGCCGCTCGTCATGCGGCGATCGAGCTCGGTGTAATCGGTGATCGGCGGCTGCTCCACGAAGTACCGGGAGCCGGCCAGGCTCAAGGTGTAGCTCTGGCTGAGCGTGGACTGGTCGCGGTCAAGCACGGCGTAGCGCAGGTCCTCGACGTCCATGCTGATGCCGAAGCCGATCACGAACATCAGCAAGGCCGATCCGGCCAAGGCCAGCGTGGCGCGCACGGGATCGCGCTGCAGTTCCAGCGATTCCCGCCACATGTAGCTGAACAACCGTTGCAGGCTGAAGCGGCTGGGCTTGGCGTGGCC
>NZ_WKEE01000052.1:0-37412 GCF_021605635.1 Stenotrophomonas sp. PA-6-5C | reverse complement strand
GACGTACTTGCAGCGGCCCCTGCGCCGCCCACCCTCCCGGCCAACCTGAAGTGGACATGCGCATTTCGCGATTCACCACGAGGGGCTTCGCCGTTGGCTGGATAATCAGATACTCCGAAAACAAAAACGCCCCAGCGCAGGGCCGGGGCGTCTTCATGCTTCAGGTCGGGCAGGAATCAGAATTCCTGCCAGTCTCCATCGGCCATCTCGGTCACTACCGGGCGAGCGCCGCTGACGCGTCGGGCTGGCGGTACCACCGGCGCCGGCGTTGCCGGTGCAGCAGCACGCGGTGCCGGCGTGCGCGCGGCGACCACGACTTCGGCTTCGTCGACCACGAAGATCGATACCGCCTCGCTCAGATGGCCTGCCTGTTCTTCCATTGCACGTGCGGCAGCAGTGGCTTCTTCCACCAGCGCGGCGTTCTGCTGGGTGGTTTCGTCCATCTGCACCACGGTCTGGTTGACCTGCTCGATGCCGGCGCTCTGCTCCTGCGAAGCAGCGGAGATCTCGGACATGATGTCGGTCACGCGCTGCACGGAGGCGACGATCTCGCCCATGGTGGCGCCGGCCTTGTGCACCAGCGCCGAGCCGTCATTGACCTTGCCGACCGAGTCGTCGATCAGGCCCTTGATTTCCTTGGCCGCTGCAGCCGAACGCTGGGCGAGGGTGCGCACTTCGCTGGCAACCACGGCGAACCCGCGGCCCTGTTCGCCGGCACGGGCGGCTTCCACTGCGGCGTTCAGCGCCAGGATGTTGGTCTGGAAAGCGATGCCGTCGATGACCGAAATGATCTCGGCAATCTTCTTCGACGAGGCCTGGATGGCCGACATGGTGGTGACCACCTGGCCGACCACTTCGCCGCCCTGCGAAGCCACGCCGTGCGCGCCGATGGCGAGCTGGTTGGCCTGGCGCGCGTGTTCGGCGTTCTGGCGAACGGTGGAGGTCAGTTCCTCCATCGAAGCGGCGGTTTCTTCCAGGTTCGCGGCCTGCTGTTCGGTACGGCGCGACAGGTCGCTGTTGCCGGAGGCGATCTCGCCGGCGGCCGAGCTGATCGCGCGGCTGGACTGCTTGATGCGGGTGACGATCTCGCTCAGCTGAGCAGCGGTGGCGTTGGCATCGTCACGCATGCGGGCGAACACGCCCTGGTAGTCGCCGTGCATGCGCACGGTCAGGTCACCCTGCGACAGTGCGGCAAGCAGGCCGGAGATCTGCTCGATGCTGCCCGAGTTGGCGTCCAGCAGGCCGTTGATCTGCTGGGCCAGCTGCAGGAAGAAGCCTTCCTTGTCGTTGGCATCGATGCGGCCGGACAGGTCGCCGGCAGCGGCCTGGGCGATTACCCGTGCCACTTCTGCCTCGACCTGCGCTTCCTGGGTGCGGTCGCGCCATTCCACCACGTAGCCGACGGTGTCGCCGTCTTCGTTGCGGATGGTCGACACGACCTGGGCGAACTGGGCATCGCCGTACTGCATCGGGCGGCGGGCAACACCATGCTGCTTGAGGTTGGCCAGCAGGGTGTTGTCCATCTCGCCACGGTGCTCGAGCACGGTGACCGGCTTGCCGACCAGCGAGGCGTGGACGTCGAAGTCGGGCAGGTCGCGGCGCAGCTCGTCCTGGTACTGGGCGAGGGTCTGCTGCAGGGCGCGGTTGCTGTAGACGATGGTGTTGTTGGGGTCGGTCAGGTAGACGCCGGTCGAGCTGTAATCCAGCGCGGTGCGGATGCGCAGGTTCTCGCGGGCGATGGCCTGGTCGGTTTCGGTGCGCTCGCGCAGGTCGCGCTGCATGCGCTGCATGGCCTGCATCAGTTCGCCCACTTCGTCCTGGCGGCTGACGTCGATATGACCATCAAGCTTGCCACCGGCGACGTCGTTGGCCACCGAGACGGCGCCACGCACGCTGCCGACCAGAGCGCGGGCGAACAGCCACACCAGCACCAGGCCGAGCGCGGCACCACCGAGCAGGGCGATCACGGTCAGCACGGCCGAGGCGGAGTAGGTGGAGGCGGCTTCGTCGCGCGAGGCGCGGGCGAGGCGGTTGTCTTCGGCGATCAGCGCTTCCAGCGCGGCGCCAGCCTTGCGGTGCTTGGTACGGGTCTCGCCGACGAAGGTATCGATCGCGTCGTCGGGCAGGTCCAGTTCCAGCATTTCGGTGACGCTGTCATAGGAGGCCAGCGCGTCCTTCCAGTCCTTGGCGAACGTTTCGAACAGCTTCTTCTGCTGGGCGTTGTCGACCAGCTTCGGATAGTCCTTGATCGAGGTGTCCATGCTGGTGCGCAGTTCGACGGCCTGCTTGCGTGCGTCGGCCTTGACGTCGTCGCTGGCGCGGATCAGCTGCTGGTAGGCGCTGTTGCGATACTCGCCGAGCATGCCGCGCATCTCACCGGCCATGCGGATGCTTTCCATGCGTGAACCGGCCAGTTCGGTGGTCACGTTGTTCAGCGAATGCAGGCCACGGTAGGCGACGATGCCCTGCAGCAGCATCACCAGCAAGAGGACACCGAAGGTCAGCATGAGCTTCGGCATCAGTTTCAGGTTGTTGATCCACGGCATGGGCGTTGCGATCTCCTAAGGCAGACGCGGCCGGGCACGGGGCCCGGTTGCAACAGCCACGCCGGCACGCTGGCCGGCGCGGTCTGACGGACAGCGGATTACTTGATGTTGGCCAGCTTCAGGCTGGACGGCGAGCTGACTTCGATTTCCGCACGCGACGCATCGCGCTGGATCTTGCCGATCACGCACACGGTCTTGCCTTCCAGGGTTTCCAGCGGGAAGGAGAACTTGCCGCGGTTCTCGCCGGCGATACGGGCCGAGAAGGTGTGGCGCGGGAACGCGCCGCCCATGTACAGGAAGGTCGGCTGGCCTTCGGAACCTTCTGCGAAGCGGGCCTTTTCGACCTTGCCGCAGACCATGCCGTCCTTGCCGACAGCGCGCGGTGCCATCTCCGGCGGAATCATCTCGGCCGACTGCGCGAAGGCGGAGGAAGCGGTGGTGGCCAGGACGGCAGCCGAAACGAACGCAAGCAGGGACTTCATCGGGGTGATTCTCCGGGGATGGTGATGGTGGATCCGGCCTTGGCGCGTTCCTGCGCGACCGGCTTCTGTCCCCCTATCGGCGTGGATGGGGGGAACTGAAGGGCTGCGTAACAGAAACGTGAAGAAGGTCCGTTTGCTCAGGCGGCAGCGTCTTCGACGACGTTGGTCTGGCCCATGTCGGCGCTGTCGAGCAGGGTTTCGATGTCCAGCAGGATCAGCATGCGGTCGTCGTGGGTGCCGATGCCTGAGATGAAGCGGGTATCTACGGCTGCACCGAATTCCGGGGTCGGGCGGATCTGCTCGGCCGACAGCGGGATCACGTCGGAGACGCTGTCGACCACGATGCCGACCACGCGGTCTTCCACGTTGAGCACGATCATCACGGTGAAGGCATCGTAGCGGGCATCTTCCAGGCGCAGCTTCAGGCGCAGGTCGATCACCGGCACGATGGTGCCGCGCAGGTTGATGACACCCTTGATGTAATCCGGGGCATCGGGGACGCGGGTGACGGCGTCGTAGCCACGGATTTCCTGCACCTTGAGGATGTCCACGCCATAGTGCTCGGCACCGAGGGTGAAGCTGAGGAATTCGCCATCGGCGCCGGCGGCGGAGCTGTTCTTGTCGTTCATCGAGGGGTCCTGGTTCTGCCGGAAGTGCCGGTGTCAGGCTCGATATCGGCCCCTTGCTGGGGGACTTTAGGCATCCATCCACGCATGGCGTGGATCTACCAGGAATGGGTAGTGCCGGCCGCTGGCCGGCAGATCCCGTTGTGGGGATGTCAGAGCTCGCCGTTGCGGCGTGCCTTGCGCTGGCGGTCGATGCGGAAGATGTAGCGCTGGATGGCACTGTCGCCACCGCGGGGCAGTTCGTCGAAGCGCATGCCGACGCGCTTGACCTCGGTGCCGTTGGGCAGGCGTTGCGGCAGCAGGTTGCAGACCACAAGTTCGATCTGCAGGTCCGGGCCATCGGGCATCGACAGCTGCGCCCCGTAGCGCTGCTGCAGGCTGAAGATGGCGCAGTCGGTGGGCACGGTCACCGCCAGGCCGCCGCCGCTGATGTCCACCACCCGCATCGACAAGGCTTCGGCGCGAGCCTCGCCCGGGGGCAGCAGCAACTGCGGTGAATCGGTGATGGGGGTCTCCAGACGGTACATTTCACGCCGTTGCAGGTGCACCAGCTCCTCGGGGAACGGTGCCCGGAAGGCGACGTGGCCTTCATTGTCCACTCGCTGCAGGTCGTGCAGGCGGAAACGCACCATTACCCGTTCCAGCTGGGCGAAGCAGAGCAGGTGATCGGCCTGTTCGGCGGCGCGGTTGGAGGCTTCCTGCGGGCTGCCATCGAGCAGCAGGATGTCCTCGTCGTCGTCCAGTTCGAGCAGGGCGGTCGGGAACGAGCGATCGCGCCCGTCGATATGGGCGTTGATCAGTGATCGCTGCTCGATCAGGGAACGCAGCAGCTGCCGCACCTGGCGCGGATTGCGGACCAGAAAGCGATCGTCGGCGGCGTCGGCCGCATGGACTTCGGGCGGTGCAGTGTCGTGGCCGTCGGACATGGAATCTGTGGTCAGGGGCGGGCGCCGACGCGTGTTGGCGCCTGGCTCGAAAGAAGTATCGGCTGCGGTGCGGAATTATGTAGTACCGGACGTGCTCGACGGCTTCGTTGTGCCATGCCGGAAGCCGCAGGGCAAGCTTGAGGCTGGGGCCGGGCATTGCCCGGCGCCGCCTGTCCGCTGTCGGGGTGGCGCAGGGCCGCCCCGATGCTGCAGTCAGAACTCCTGCCAGTCGCCGTCGCCGGCCAATGCCGGCTGGGCAACGGGCTTGCGCACGCGCGATGGCGTCGCGATGGGGGCGGGCGCAGCTTTGCGCGGAGCACTGCCGGCCGTGGCCATCGCAGCGCGCGGCATCGCAGTGCCTGCGCTCGGTGGGGCCAGACGGAAGCGCGCAACGGCTTCGCCCAGCTGCGCGGCCTGGTCTTCCATCGCCCGCGCTGCAGCAGTGGCTTCTTCCACCAGCGCGGCGTTCTGCTGGGTGGTTTCGTCCATCTGCACCACGGTCTGGTTGACCTGTTCGATGCCGGCTGACTGCTCCTGCGAGGCAGCGGAGATCTCGGCCATGATGTCGGTCACGCGCTGCACCGAGGCGACAATCTCGCCCATGGTGCTGCCGGCCTGATGGACCAGGCTGGAGCCTTCGGCCACCTTGCCGACCGATTCGTCGATCAGGCCCTTGATCTCCTTGGCGGCGGCGGCCGAACGCTGGGCGAGGGTACGCACCTCGCTGGCGACCACGGCAAAACCACGGCCCTGTTCACCGGCACGGGCGGCCTCGACTGCAGCATTCAGCGCCAGGATGTTGGTCTGGAAGGCGATGCCGTCGATGACCGAAATGATCTCGGCGATCTTCTTCGAGGACGCTTCGATGGCCGACATGGTGGTGACCACCTGGCCGACCACTTCGCCGCCCTGCGAGGCCACGCCATGTGCACCGATGGCGAGCTGGTTGGCCTGGCGCGCGTGCTCGGCGTTCTGGCGCACGGTGGAGGTCAGCTCCTCCATCGACGCGGCGGTCTCTTCCAGATTGGCCGCCTGCTGTTCGGTGCGGCGCGACAGGTCGCTGTTGCCCGAGGCGATTTCGCCTGCGGCCAGGGTGATGCTGGAGGTGCTGGCCTGGATCTGGCTGACGATCTGGGTCAGCTGGGCAACCGTGGTGTTGGCATCGTCACGCATGCGGGCGAACACGCCGTGGAACTGGCCGTCCATGCGTGCGGTCAGGTCGCCCCCGGCGATCGCCTGCAGCAGCTGCGACAGCTGGCCCAGGTTGCCGTCGGCGACCTGCATCATGCTGTTCAGCTGCTCGATCATCACGCGGAAATCGTGATCGAAGCGCTGCGCATCGCCACGCTGGCTGAAGTCGCCCGCTGCGGCAGCCGATGCCAACTGCTGGATCTGCGTGTTGATCGCCAGCAGGCTGGCCTTGGCCGCATCCATCGATTCATGCAGGATCGCGCGGCTGCCGGGCAAGCGGCGTGCATCGGGGGTGAGGTTGCCGGTGGCGTACTGGTTGAGCACGTCGATGGCATCACGGATCGCATCGAGGTGTTCGAAGATCACCGTGTTGATGCCACCGGCAAGCTGCCCGTAGACGCCCGGGAAGTCTTCCGGAATGCGGTGGCTGATATCAGGGCCGGCATGCATCTGTGCCATCAGCTGGGTCTGCTCGGAGAAGCGACGCAGCATCGCGGTCATTTCTGCGGTGGCCGCCAGCATGCGGCCCGCCTCATCCTTGCCGGTGGCCTGGGTGGTGACGCTGAGGTCGCCGCGGGCGACGGCCTGGATGGCATGCACGGCCTTGCCCAGCGGACCGACCACGGCGCGCGAGATGACCACGGCCAGGGTGGTGGCGACCACGACCAGCAGCACGATGGCAGCGATGATGGCCAGCATGCTGTTGCGGTGGGTCGCGTTGGCGTCTTCGATCTTGCCCTGCATCTGGGTTCCCAGCAGCGTACCCAGCGCCTTCAGGTCCTCAAAGGCCTTGCGGCGCAGCGGGCGGGACTGCTCATCGGAGATCTGCCGGGCGGCCTCGCCATCACCCGCCGTCGCCGCTTCGCGCAGCTTGGTATTGGCGGCGAAGTAGCCATCGACGTCGGCCTGCACGGCCTGGTACAGCGTGCGCTCCTTGTCGCCGGCCGGCAGCTTGGCATAGGCGGCCAGCTGCTCGCGCACGACCGCAGCGGTGTCGTTCATGCGCTTGTTGTAGTCGGCCACCTTTTCCGGCTGGTCCAGCATGCTGATCTGGGCCAGTTCATAGGTGCGGAACTCACCCAGCTGCGAGCGCACTTCACCGAGGTACTGCACCGACGGAATATCGTTGGTCGCCATCGAGGTCAGCTTGGCATTGGCTTCGGACAGGCGGACCAGGGCAAACGCACCCAGCACGACGGTCATCAGGGTGGTCAGGGTGAATCCCACAGCCAGCTTGCGGGCGATGGGCAGATCGTGGAACCACTTCATGCAGGGTGCTCCAAGGTGGGCAGAATACCGGCGGCGGCGCCGCGGGCAAAAAGGTCGTTGCAGGAGGGAACGGTCGTGCCGGGCGGGGGTTCGGTGACTGCCGTCAACCCGAGATAGCGGCGCAGCTGCGCCGTACTTTATGGACCGATGTCACATTCGCTGGCGTAGGGGAAGCCCACGGAAAGCAAGCACTGGCGGGGCTTTCGCAGTGACCGCGTGGTTTCAGGCGAAACCATGCGCCCGCTCAGGTTCACGGCGCAGGACGACGGAGTTCACAGTTGTGGGCGCAGCCGCGTTGCGCGTGACTACGATTGCTGCCTGCGGCCCGTGCAAACAAAAACCGCCGCCCCGGAGGGCGGCGGTCAGGCACAGCGTGTGGAGCGGGTCAGGCGGCCTGCGGCACCCGCAGCGAACGCACCAGGCCACCGATGTCGACGATCAGGGCGACGCGGCCGTCGCCGAGGATGGTGGCGCCGGAGACGCCGCCGATGCGGCGATAGTTGTTCTCGATGTTCTTCACCACCACCTGCTGCTGGCCGACCAGTTCGTCCACTTCCAGCGCGATCTTCTGGCCATCGCCTTCAACCACCACCACCAGCGATTCACTGCCCGGGGCGCGCTGGCCATAGCCGTAGTATTCGCTCAGCGACAGGATCGGCAAGTACTCGCCACGCACGCGCAGCACGCGGCCTTCGCCGGCCATGCTGCGGATGTCGTCCGGCTGCGGCTGCAGTGCTTCAAGCACGTAGGCCAGCGGCAGGATCAGGGTTTCGCCGGCCACCGCCACGGTCATGCCGTCGAGGATGGCCAGGGTCAGCGGCAGCCGGATCAGCGTACGGGTGCCGGTGCCGAGGCCGCTTTCAATCTGCACCTCGCCACCGAGCGCCTGGATGTTGCGGCGGACCACGTCCATGCCCACGCCGCGGCCGGACAGGTCGGTGACCGCATCGGCGGTGGAGAAGCCGGGCTGGAAGATCAGGTCCCAGACCTGGGAATCGGTCGGGTTGTCCGGCACGGCCAGGCCGCGTTCGTGCGCCTTGGCCAGGATCTTTTCGCGATTCAGGCCACGGCCGTCGTCGCTGACTTCGATGACGATGTGGCCACCCTGGTGCGAGGCCGCCAGGGTGATCGTGCCGGTCTCGTCCTTGCCGGCATCGCGACGCACGTCCGGCATTTCCAGGCCGTGGTCGATGGAGTTGCGGACCAGATGCACCAGCGGATCGGCGATCTTCTCGATCAGGCCCTTGTCCAGTTCGGTGCCTTCGCCGATCGTGCGCAGACGCACGTGCTTACCGAGGCGGCCGGACAGGTCGCGGACCAGGCGCGGGAAGCGGCGGAAGACTGCGTCGACCGGCAGCATGCGCACGCCGATCACCGCTTCCTGCAGATCGCGGGTATTGCGTTCAAGCAGGTCCAGGCCAGCGAACAGGCTCTCGGCATGGACCGGGTCCAGCGCGTGCGAGACCTGCTTGAGCATGGCCTGGGTGATGACCAGTTCGCCGACCAGGTTGATCAGCGCATCGACCTTGTCGACGCTGACGCGGATGGAGGTTTCCGCTTCCTGGCTGGCGCTGGTGCTGGCCGTCGGTGCGGCAGCGGCGGGTGCGGCGGCGGCCACCGGCGCGGCAGCCGGTGCCTGCGTGGCCAGGCTTGGCGGTGCGGCCGGACGGATGTCCAGTTCGCAGTCGTCCAGCACCCAGGCGAAGGTATCTTCGATCTTGCTGCGCGGCACCTTGCCCACCAGGCCCAGATCCCACGCAAGGTGGGCTTCGAGCGGGTCGAGCTGGGCAAAGCCGGGCAGGCGATCCATGCGCGCGGCCACCTGCAGCGAACCCAGGTGTTCCAGTTCGCGGATGATGCGCAGCGGGTCGTTGCCGCTCATGAACAGCGACGGCGCCGGGGCGAAGCCGATCTGCCAGGCCTCCGGCGTGTCGTCGACCTGGCTGGCGGCAGCAGGTGCCGCGGCGGCGGGCGCCTGGCCGGACAGCACCGATTCCAGGCGCGCCTTCACCGCAGCAACCGCTGCGGGATCGGCGGGCTGGCCGTGCTCGGCTTCACGCAACAGGGCACGCAGCACGTCCACCGACGACAGCATCGCATCGACGGCGTTGCCTTCGAGTGCGCGCTTGCCGGCACGCAGCTCATCCAGCAGCGTCTCCAATACGTGGGTCAACCCGGCGATTGCATCGAAGCCGAACGTGCCTGCGCCACCCTTGATGGAGTGGGCGGCACGGAACACCGAGTTGATGATCTCCGCGTCCTGTTGCCCCGATTCCAGGGCCAGCAGGCCAGCCTCCATGGCGTCGAGGCCTTCGCGGCTCTCCTCGAAGAAAGTGGCGTGGAAGCGTTGCAGGTCCATGCTCATGGCAGTGGCGATCCGGAAGCGAAGAGGGGGAGCAGTGCGGGGCGATCAGCCCAGCACTTTCTGCACGGTGGCGACCAGCTGTTCGGGATTGAACGGCTTGACCAGCCAGCCGGTGGCACCGGCGGCCTTGCCTTCGGACTTCTTGTCCGCGGCCGACTCGGTGGTCAGCATCAGCATCGGCGTGAACTTGTAGTCGGGCAGCTGGCGCAGTTCGCGGATCAGCGCGATGCCGTCCATGTTCGGCATGTTGACGTCGGTGACCACCGCATTGAAGCGCTGGCCCTTGGCACGTCCGAGCGCGACCGCGCCGTCTTCAGCTTCTTCGACGGCAAAACCGGCCGAGGTGAGGGCGAAGGAAACCATCTGGCGCATCGACGCCGAATCGTCCACCACCAAGATACGTGCGCTCATGCAGCGTTCTCCACAGATTTCAGGTTGTCATGGGTTACGTCCAGGCCCAGGGCCTGGGTGACGCCCAACAGGCGTGCAGCGTCACGAAAGGTTGCAGTGCAACCGTGGAAGCCCGTGCCCAGGCCTGCCTCGCGGCGGGCCTGTACGAAGGCACACAGCACCTGCACGCTGGCGGTGTGGATGCGACCGACCTGGCTTGCATCCAGGGTCAGCTCGCCTGCTTCCGCCACCAAGGGCGAAAGGCGGTTCTTGAGCTCGGTGCTGCTCTCGATGCCGAGATCCTCACCCAGTTCGACAGTGCTCATCGTTGCTCCGGACAAACGGTTCCAGCATTCATAACGGCACTGCGGGGCGGTTCTTTAGGGGTGTGATCGGTGCGAAGCGCCGATTCACCCCAGCAGCTGCGTGGCGTCGAGCAGGATCATCGGCCGCTGGCTGATGCGGGCCACGCCGCGGAACAGGTCATTGGAGATCTGGCAGATGCGGGCGGTATCGGGCGGTTCGATCTGCGAGTCGGTCAGGTTGGCGACATCCTCCACGGCCGACACACGCAGGCCCAGGGTCTCGCCGTTCTCTTCGAGCACGACAATGCGGGTCTGCGCGTCATCCTCGGCGGAGGCCGCACCCAGGTGCAGGCCAAGATCCATCACCGGCACCACCTGGCCGCGCAGGTTCATGATGCCGAGCATTTCCGGGGCGGTACCGCGCAATGGCAGCAACGGCACCGGCAGTACCACTTCCTGCACCTTCAGCAGCTCCAGCGCATAGGCCTGGGTGCCGCAGCGCAGGCGCAGCCAGCGCGAGGTGCGTTCGCCGGCACGGCGGTTCTGCGGATGTGGGCTGCTGGCGGGCTGATGCGCCTGCGCCTGCAGCTCCTGCCAGGTGCCGGGGCGGTTGCTGGACGAGGTGTCCACCGCGATCCGCGGCGGTGGCGCGACGGCGGCGCGGGCCATTGAAGGCATCGGCGCCGGCGCGGGGCGCGCTGCGGCCGTGGCAGCGGCCGGTGCGGTGATGGCAGGAACCACCTCGCCGTCGGCGGCAGCTTCGAAGGCGGCCTGCAGTCCGGGGCTGTCGGTGTGCGCGAGGCTGTCGGCGGCGTCGGTTTCGTAGATCACTTCGTCCGGCAGGTCATCCCAGGTGGGTTCCGGCGCGGGCGATGCGACAGGGGCAACGGCCACGGGCGCGGTTTCATGGATCACTTCAGCCGGCAGATCGTCCCAGGTCGGCTCGCGCCCGGTGTCGACTGCAGGCGCGGTAGCGGCATCGAAGGCGGCCTCGAGGGAGGCGTCGTCACTGGCCGGGGTGCCCGCGACGGTGTCGGTTTCGTAGATCACCTCGGCCGGCAGATCGTCCCAGGTCGGCTCGCGTTCGGCGTCGGCTGCAGGCGCGGCGGCGGCGTCGAAGGCCGCTTCGAGCGCCGCATCGTCGTTCGCCGGGGCCGCTGCGACGGTGTCAGTTTCGTAGATCACTTCGGCCGGGAGGTCGTCCCAGGTGGGCTCGCGCTGGCTGTCGACTGCTGCAATCGTCGGTCGCGGCGTGGCATCTGCCGCGACCGGTGCGACCGGTGCCACGGCAATGTCGCCGAGCAGCTCATCCAGATAATCATCCAGCATGCCGGTGGTGTTCATGCCGCCTGCTCCAGGGCGCGTGCGTCCTCACCGAGGATCCAGTTCAGCGCGCGCCGATAGGCCGCCAGGCCACGGCCCGGGTAGTCCTCGCCGATGCTCGGCAAGGTCAGGCCGGCCGCGTTGCTGATGCGGGTGTCGATCGGAATCGCATCTTCCCAGACGCGGCTTGCGTGGCGGTCCTGCATGGCGCGCAGCGATTCATTGCCGGTGCGGGTGCGGCGGTCGAACAGCGTCGGCAGGATCGAGATCGGCAGCGGGCGGCGGCGCGAACGCTCGACCATTTCGCCGGTGCGGACCATGCCATCCAGCCCGTGCAGGGCCAGCGGCTCAGCCTGGGTGGGGATGATCAGGCGATCGGCCGCGGCCAGCGCGTTGATCATCAGCAGGCCCAGCGTCGGTGCGCAGTCCAGCAGGATGTAGTCGTGCTGGCCCTGGTGGCGGGCGAGGGCGTTCTGCAGTGCCAGGCCCAGGCCGGGCTGGTTGGCGCTGCGTCGTTCCAGCGTGGCGAGCGAGGCCTGCGCGCACACGTAATCCAGCCCGCCGATGTTGCTGGCGTGGCTGAGCGTGGACAGGTCGGCCGGTGGTGCGCCGAACAGTTCCAGCACGCCGGCCGGTGCCGGTTCGATCGGTACGCCGAAGGCGCGGGTCAGCGAGGCATGCGGATCGAGATCGATCAGCAGCACGCGGTGGCCGAGCGCGGCCAGACCGCGACCGAGGGCGAGGGTGGTGGTGGTCTTGCCGACTCCGCCCTTCTGGTTGGCGACTGCCCAGATGCGCATCGGATTACTCCTTCATTGCCGGGGGAACGGCGGCGCCGACGCGGCTGCCAGCCGGCACCGGTGGCAACTGCACCGGTGCGATGGGGGAAGTGGGGGTGGTGGCCGGCGCTGCGGCGGCCTGTTCGCTCGCGTTGCGGGTGGCCCCGGTGGCGGCATTCAGGCGTTCGCCAAGTGGGTCCACCGAATGACTGGTGTCGGCCAGGATGATGACCATCACCCGCCGGTTGCGGTTGCGGCCCTGCGCGCTGTCGTTCTCTTCGCGCGGGCGGAACTGGCCGTAGCCGACCATCGCCAGCCGCGACGGCTGCACGCCCTGGTCGGCAAACAGATGCACAACGCTGGCCGCGCGACCGGCCGACAGTTCCCAGTTGGACGGGAAGGTGGCGGTGGCAATCGGCACGTTGTCGGTGTGGCCTTCCACGCGCACGCTGTTGGGCACGTCGCGCAGCACGCCGGCCAGGCTGGCCAGGGTGTCGCGCGCATGCATGTCCAGCGCTGCCGAGCCGGTCGGGAACAGGATGTCGCTGTTGATCTCGACTTCGATCCACAGTTCGGTGCGGCGCACGCTGATCATGCCGCGGTCGATCAGGGGTGCCAGCGCAGCGGTCAGGCGGTCGGCGATGCTGTTGAGCTGTCGCTCGGCACGCGCGATCTGCTCCTGGTTGTGCACCGACACCGGCATGCGCATCTGCGAGGCCATCGCCGGCAGCAGGGTGGGGTCGTGCGATGGCGCGGGAGCGGATGGCCCGATCCTGGTGCCGGACTTGATCACCGACGGGCTGTCCCAGCCACCGCCCTGCACCTGCTTGTTGCCGACCTGGACCGGGTTGATGGTGCGCGGCGCACCACCGAAGGCATCGGTGAGGGCGTCGGCCATGATCCGGTACTTGCCCTCGTTGACCGAGGAGATCGCGTACATGACCACGAAGAAGGCGAGCAGCAGCGTCATCAGGTCGGCATAGGGGATGGCCCATGCTTCGTGATTGGCGTGCTCTTCGTGGTGCTTGCGGCGGGCCATGTCAGTGCAGGAAGCCGGAGAGATTGGTTTCGATGTTGCGCGGGTTCTCGCCCTGGGCGATCGAGATCAGGCCTTCGATGACCATTTCGCGGTCGCGCGAGTTGTGGGCGATCACGCCTTTCAGCTTGGCGGCGATGGGCAGGAACAGCAGGTTGGCCGAGGCGATGCCGTAGATGGTGGCGGTGAACGCCGCGGCGATGCCGTGGCCCAGCTTGCTGGGATCGGCGAGGTTCTTCATCACTGCGATCAGGCCGAGCACGGCGCCGATGATGCCCAGCGTGGGCGCATAGATGCCCATGGCCTCGAATACCTTGGCGCCGGCCTGGTCCTGGTGTTCCTGGCTGCCGAGTTCGATTTCCAGCATGTGCCGGATCGATTCGGGTTCCACACCGTCCACCAGCAGTTGCAGACCCTTGCGCAGGAACGGATCACGCTGCGCTTCCACCTGCGATTCCAGGCCGAGCAGGCCCTGGCGGCGGGCGATGTTGCTCCATTCCACGATCTGCTGGATCAGTTCGCGACGGTCGCTGTGCGGCGGGCGCACGACCCAGCGCACGATCTTGAACGCATGCTTGAACACCGCCGGCGCGGTATGCAGCAGGATGGCGGCGATGGTGCCGACGATGACGATCACAAACGCCGCAGGCGACCACAACGACGCCAGGCCGGCGCCCTTGAGGATGCTGCCACCGACCAGCGAGGCCAGGGCGAGGAAAAGTCCAATGAGGCTGAGTCTATCCATGGGTCCGGTATCGGCTTGTATGAATGGGACTTGAGACACCGGGAGAATCTGGTGTAACGGAGTTCACAGTTTCCTGTGTCGCCGGGCGGCCCCGGCGCTCTTGCGTGTCGCGTTCAGGAATCGGGTCAGTCGTGTGGGCTGCGCAGCCCGTCCACGTCCAGGATCAGTGCCATGCGACCATCGCCGATCAAGGTTGCACCGGCATAACCGCGCAGGCCGCGCAGGGCCTTGGGCAGCGGCTTGATCACCACTTCCTCGCGCCCGCGCACCTGGTCCACCACCAGCCCGAAGCGTGCTTCACCGGCCTGCAGCACGACGATGGTCAGCAGCGGCGAGGCGGCGGGCGTCACATCCAGCCATTGCCGCAGGTCGACCAGCGCCAGTGTGTGCGAGCGACGGTCAAGCACGGCGCGGCCGTCGAACCAGCCCAGCGAGGTGCGCGGCGCATGCAGCACTTCCATCACACGGGCCAGCGGCAGTGCGTAGACGTCTTCGCCGGCCTGCACCAGCAGGGTCGGCAGGATTGCCAGGGTCAGTGGTACGCGGATCATGAAGCGGCTGCCGCGGCCCAGTTCCGATTGGATCTGGATCTGCCCGCTCAGCTCGCGGATGCGCGACTGCACCACGTCCATGCCGACGCCGCGGCCGGAAATGTCGGTGACCTGCTGCTTGGTCGAGAAGCCGGGCAGGAACACAAGGTGCAGGCATTCCTCGCTGCTCAGGCGGGCGGCGGCTTCCGGATCGATCAGGCCCTTCTCGCGTGCCTTGGCGCGCAGCTTTTCCGGATCGATGCCGGCACCGTCGTCCTGCACCTCGATGCTGACGTAGTCGCCTTCCTGCTGCGCCGACAGGCGCACGTGACCCATCCGCGGCTTGCCCTGCGCTTCACGCAGTTCCGGCGTTTCCACGCCATGGTCGATGGCGTTGCGGACCAGGTGCACCAGCGGGTCGGCCAGCGCTTCGACCAGGTTGCGGTCGAGCTCGGTCTCGGCGCCGATCAGTTCCAGGTCCACTTCCTTCTTCAGCGAACGTGCAACGTCGCGCGCCACCTTCGGGAAGCGCGAGAACACCTTGCCGACCGGCTGCATGCGGGTGCGCATCACCGCCGACTGCAGGCGCGCAGTGGCGATGTCCAGCGTCGACACGGCGCGGTCCAGCTCTTCATCGCGCAGGCGTGCGCGCAGCGTCTTCAACCGGTTTCGTGACAGCACCAGTTCGCCGATCAGGTTGACGATGGCATCCAGGCGCTTGGTATCCACGCGCACGGTGTGTTCGGCCTCGGCGACGGGCTTGTTGGGCGCCGGCTTGCCGGCAGCTGGCGGTGCCGGCGAGGGCGCCGGGCGCGCCGGTGCGGCGACAACCGCTGCGGTGGCGTTGCTGCCCGGTGCGGCGCCGCCATGCAGCTGGTCGAGCAGTGCTTCGAACTCGTCTTCGCTGATCATGTCGTCGGCTTTCTTCGCCGCCGGTGCTACGGTCGTCGGCGCGTTGCCGCCGTGCAGCTGGTCGAGCAGGGCCTCGAATTCGTCGTCGGTTATCAGGTCTCCACCGCCCGCATTCGGCGTCGCGGCCGAAGGTGCTGCCGCGCCACCGCCATGCACATCGAACTGGGCGACCAGGTCGGGCGGGGCAAAGCCGGGCTCGGTACCCGATGACACCGCGTCAAGCATCGACTGCAGGTAGTCCAGTGATTGCTGGGCGGCATCGAAGTGATGTGCCTGCAATACGGCCTGGCCGGCACGCACGGCGCCCAGCGCTTCTTCGGCGGCGTGGCACAGTTCGACCATCGCGGTGATGCCGAGGAAGCCTGCGCCGCCTTTCAGCGTGTGGTAGCCACGGAACACCGCGTTGAGCTGTTCATTGTCCTGCGGTGCCTGTTCCAGCGACACCAGCTGTTCGCCGAGGCGATCCAGGATTTCCTGGGCCTCGATGATGAAATCGGCAGTGATGTCGTCGGCTACCGCGCCCATGGTTACAGCCCCAGATCCGACAACAGGTCGTCGGCGTCGTTCTGCGAGACCGCATGGCGGTCCAGTCCCTTCAGTGCCGGCCCGGCCAGTTCCGGGTCGGTGCGATGCTGTTCCGGCGGCAGGCCGAGCGCGCCGAAGCCTTCGTGCACGCGGCGGACGATGCCGACCACGCGACGAATGATCTGTCCGGTCAGGTCCTGGTAGCTCTGGGTCAGGGCGATCTCGGTGAGGTTGTGGCGGATGCGGTCGAGCTGCACGTCCTGGCCCGGCTGCAGGCCATCGGCGCGCAGCTGTTCGGTCAGGCTGCGGCACTCTTCGGCCAGGTCCAGGGTGCGATGGGTGGCCTGTTCGGTCATCGCCACCACGTGGTCCAGGCGCGCGCAGGCGTCGTCCAGCTCGCCGGCTTCATCGGGCACGGTCGGCAGTTCGCCCAGCGCCTGGCCCAGTTCGCGGGCCAGCCGCGAAAGGCCACTCATCATCGGCTGGGTGCGTAGTGCGACCAAGCCGTCGATGCGCTGCCGCCAAGCCGCTTCGTCGCCGGATTCCAGCGCGTCCAGGGCTTCCTGCAGGCGCAGGGCGAGGGCACTCTTGTCGACCGTGGTATCCATCAAGCGCTGGCCGCCAGGCGTTCGAAGATCTTGCCGAGCTTCTCTTCCAGCGTCTGTGCAGTGAACGGCTTGATGATGTAGCCATTCACGCCGCTCTGCGCAGCCTCGATGATCTGCTCGCGCTTGGCTTCGGCGGTCACCATCAGCACCGGCAGGGTCTTCAGCTTGGCATCGGCACGGATCGCCTTGAGCAGTTCGATGCCGGTCATCACCGGCATGTTCCAGTCGGTGACCACGAAGTCGAACGGCTGGCTCTGCAGCAACGACAGCGCGGCATGCCCGTCCTCGGCTTCGGCGGTGTTGGTGAAGCCCAGATCGCCCAGCAGGTTCTTGACGATACGACGCATGGTCGAAAAATCGTCGACGATCAGGATGCGCATGTTCTTGTTCAAAGCAGAGTTCCTTTGTTGATCAGCTCTCGAGGCCGGCGTCGGCCGCCTCGAAAATCTTCAGTCGGCCACGCAGGCGCAGGACCGCCTGGCCGTGGATCTGGCAGACCCGCGACTCGCTCACGCCGAGCACTGCGCCGATCTCCTTCAAATTCAGTTCCTGCTCGTAGTAGAGCGACAGCACCAGCTGTTCGCGCTCGGGCAGGTGGCCGATGGCATTGCCCAGCTCGCGGCCGAATTCGCCGCGTTCCAGCACCTGCTGCGGGTCGGGCCGCCCTGGGCGACGGTGTCCAGCTCGCCCTGGTCTTCAATGCGCGACTCCAGGCTGAGCACCTGCCCGCGCGAGGCGTCCTCCATCAGGCGCAGGTACTCGGGCAGCGGCATCTCCATCGCGGCGGCGACTTCGGTGGCACTGGCGGCGCGACCGGTGCTCTGCTCCAGGCGCCGGATGGTGGCAGCAGCGTCGCGGGCACGGCGGTGCACCGAGCGGGGCACCCAGTCGCCACGACGGATCTCATCGATCATCGAACCACGGATGCGGATCGAGGCGTAGGTCTCGAACGAGGCGCCCTGGTCGGCGTCGTAGCTGCGCGACGCCTCGATCAGGCCCATCATGCCGGCCTGGATCAGGTCGTCCACTTCAACGCTGGCCGGCAGGCGCGCGGCCAGGTGGTGGGCGATGCGCCGCACCAGGTCCGAGTGCTGGGCGATGACTTCATTGGCCGCCGAGCGCTGGACCTCCCTGTACTGGGCGGCGCCTTTCATGCGGCCACCCCGCGCTGCTTGATGATGCGTTCGAGGAAGAACTCGACGCCACCGCGCGGCTCGGTGGGTGCCTGCCAGCGGGCGGTGCGGCGGGCGATCTCGGTGATCGCCAGCGCCGACGGGCTGGACGGATAGGCCTTCACCACCGGCTGCTGGCGCTGCACCGACAGGCGCAGCCAGTCGTCCTGCGGCACGCAGCCAAGGTAGTTCAGCGAGACATCGGCGAGGAATTTCTCGCAGACGCGGGTCAGCTTCTCGTACAGCACGCGGCCTTCGTTGGGGTCGCGCACCATGTTGGCCACCACCTGGATGCGGTCCACGCCACGTTCGCGCGACAGCACCTTGATCAGGGCGTACGCGTCGGTGATCGAGGCCGGTTCATCGCAGACCACCACTACGGTGTCCTGTGCGGCCTGGCAGAAGGTCAGCACGCCATCGGTGATGCCGGCGGCAGTGTCCACCACCATGATGTCCAGCTCGCGCTCCAGTTCGGAGAACACGTTGACCAGGCCCACATGCTCGGCCGGGGCCAGCTCGGCCATGTGCCGGCGGCCGGACGCGGCCGGTACCACCAGCACGCCGTTCGGGCCTTCGATGATCACGTCATCCAGGCTGCAGCGGCCAGCGACCAGGTCGGCCAGGGTATTGGTGGGGCTCAGGCCGAGGATCACGTCGATGTTGGCCAGGCCGAGGTCGGCGTCCAGCAACAGGGTGCGTTTACCCATGCCGGCAAGCGCCACGGCCAGGTTGGCCGACACGTTGGTCTTGCCGACGCCGCCCTTGCCGCCGGTCACGGCAATCGTGCGCACAGGGCCGAGCGGCTCGCTGCGGGTCGCCGTCAGCGGGAAGGTGGTGGTCAGCTTGGCGTACTCACGCGACGGCATGGTTCAACTCCGGGTTGCAGGGCATATCGGCCGCGCGGCGCAAATCTTCAAGGCGAAGTACAAGATTGGCTGCGCTGGCCCGGTGCAGGTCGTCCGGGACGTCCTGGCCATCGGTCACCCAGGTGATCGGCAGCTTGTGGTCCACGGCCACCGACAGGGCGTTGCCGAAGCGGCCGGTCTCGTCCAGCTTGCTCAGCACCAGGCCCTGCAGGTTGGCCGCGCCGAAGCGGCGGACCACCTCGTCCATGTCGCCGAAGCTGGTGTTGGCCGGCAGTACCAGCAGGGTGCGGACCTGGCGGGCGGCGCGCAGCCACTGCAGCTGGGCGGCCAGCGCACGGTCACGCGGGCCCAGGCCGGCGGTGTCGATCAGCACCAGCTTGTAGTCCTTCAATCGCTCCAGCAGCTGGTCCAGGTCGGTGCCGCTGTTGGCCTCGTGCACCGCGATGCCGAGCTGGCGGCCATAGCCGTACAGCTGTTCACGGGCGCCGATGCGCATCGTATCGGTGGTGACCAGGGCGACGTCGCGGGCGGCATGGGCTTCGGCGAAGCGCGAGGCCAGCTTGGCGATGGTGGTGGTCTTGCCGGCGCCGGTCGGGCCGACCAGGGCGATCACACCGCCTTCCTCCATCGGATCGACCGGGGCGATCGGCAGCTTGCGCGAGATCAGTCCCAGCATCAGGCCACGGCCACGATGCGCTTCGGTTTCCAGCGGAATCTGCATGGCCACGTCGCGGGCGATGCCGGCGTCGAAGCCGTACTCGTCCATCAGGTCCAGCGCGGTGGCGCGCACCGGGCAGCCGCGCAGGCGCTCATCGGTGAAGCGGTTCATTTCGCGCTCGATCACCTGGCGCATGCCGGCCACTTCCTGGCGCAGATGGCGGATCTCGGCGTCGTCGGCGACCAGGGTGAGAGCAGGTGGCGGCGCCAGGGTCGGCAGCGGTGCCGGTGCAACTTCCGTCGGCTGCACGGCAACCGGCGCGAGAGGGGCTTCGTCTTCGGGCACCGTGGCTGCCTGGATGGCGACCGGCAACGGTGGCGGCGATGCTGCCGGCACCTGCGCGCCGTCTTCCAGCGGCGGATCGATCTGGAAGCGGGCGCGGTTCACCGGGGCAGCTGCGGCCGGCGAGGGTGCCACGATGGCGTCGGCAAACGGGGCGAAGATCTGTTCCGGCAGCGTCGATTCATTGACGGCGGCGCGCGCCAGCGTAGCGGCGAAGCCGGTGCTGCCACGCGTCGGCACGATTTCGTCGGCGCTGTCCAGGGTGCGGCCGGTCGCGCCGACGGCAGCGCGGGCGAGGGCGGCGACGGCCGAAGTAGTGGCCGCTACCGGCTCCGGTGTCGGGGTGCTGCTGCGACGGCGGGTGACCGCAGCGATCACGGCGTCGGCGGCTGTACGCGGCTTCGGTGCGGGCGGCGGCGCCACGTCGCGACGCGACGCTTCCAGGGCGCGCTGCACAGCGCTCTCATCGTAGTTGGCGGCTGCCACGATCTCGATGCCTTCCTCGATCCGGCGGTTGGACAGGATCACGGCGTCAGGACCATGTTCCTTGCGCACCAGGTTCATGGCCGAGCGCATGTCGGCGGCGACGAATCGTTTGATTTTCATGCTGTGGTCACGGGACGAAGTCGGCGGAGTGGCGGTCGGAGAACGCGGGTGGTCGGTGGTCTGCACGGTTCGGGTTCCCCTTGGAATCTGTCTGTTGCGGGTGTTTGAAAGTGGTGTCTGTTTTCTGGCGCATTGCAGGGCGGCGTCAGCTGATCGTTCCGACCAGCTTCAGGCGCTTGTCCTCCGGCACCTCGCTGTAGGCCAGGACCGACAGCGACGGAACGCTGTGGCGGACCAGGCGGGCCAGCGCGGCACGCACCGGGCCTGGTACCAACACCACCGCGGGCTCGTTGCGGGCTTCCTGCTTGCTGACACATTCGGCCAGGCTCTGGTGCAGTCGCTCAGCGAGTCCGGGTTCCAGCGCGGCGCCGTTGCCCTGCGTGGACTCCTGCAAGACACGTTCCAATTGCGGGTTGAGGGTGAACACCGGCAGCTCCGCCGACATTCCGGCGATCTCCTGCACGATGAAGCGGCCCAGCGCGGTGCGCACGGCGGCGGTCAGCGTGGCCGGGTCCTGGCTGTGCGGAGCATGTTCGACCAGGGCTTCAGCGATCTTGCGCAGCTGGCGGATCGGAA
This sequence comes from Stenotrophomonas sp. PA-6-5C, assembly GCF_021605635.1. Classification (NCBI taxonomy): domain Bacteria; kingdom Pseudomonadati; phylum Pseudomonadota; class Gammaproteobacteria; order Lysobacterales; family Lysobacteraceae; genus Stenotrophomonas; species Stenotrophomonas sp. PA-6-5C. Next base: position 16,634 of record NZ_WKEE01000052.1, on the reverse strand, counting down.
TGCGCTCGACCAGCAGGTTCTGCAGCACGCGCACCACCGCCGACAACGGCAGCGCCTTCGGCGTCAGATCTTCGACGAGCTTGGGTGCGCTCTTGGCCAGGTTGGCCAGCAGGTGCTGCACTTCCTCGTGGCCAAGCAGTTCCGGCGCGTGCTCGCGGATCAGGTGCGAAAGGTGGGTGGCGACCACCGTGGCCGGGTCGACCACGGTGTAGCCCAGGGTTTCGGCCTGGGCGCGCTGGTGCGGCTGGATCCAGGTCGCGTCCAGGCCGAAGGCGGGGTCCTTGCCGGCGATGCCTTCCAGCGGACCGAGCGCGCTGCCGGGGTCCAGCGCCAGCTCGCGGTCGGGATGGATCTCGGCGGTAGCCACCGGCACGCCATGCACCAGTACCCGGTAGCCGTTGGCCGGCAGTTCCAGGTTGTCGCGGATGTGTACCGACGGAATCAGGAAGCCGACGTCCTGGGTCAGCTTGCGGCGCACGCCCTTGATGCGCGGCATCAGTTCACCGCCCTGGTTGCTGTCCACCAGCGAAATCAATCGATAGCCGACTTCCAGGCCCAGCGGATCGACCGGGCGCAGCTCGTCCCAGCTCAGTTCCGCCGTGGGTGCGGGGGCAGCGGGACGGCCCAGCGCGTTCAGTGCGTTGGTTTCGCCTGCCGCGGTGTCGGCCTGCGCCGGCGCCAGGCCCTTGCGGTACACCTTCCAGGCGATGAAGCCGAGGATCGCGGCCAGCGTCAGGAAAGCGACGTTGGGCATGCCCGGCACCAGGCCGACCACGCCGAGGATGCCGGCAGTGATCGCCAGTGCACGGTACTGGCCGAACACCTGGCCGGTCATCGCCTGCGCCATGTCCTGCGAGCGCGAGGCACGGGTAACCAGCATCGCCACCGCGCTGGAGACCAGCAGCGCCGGCAGCTGCGCCACCAGGCCGTCACCGATCGACAGCAGGGTATAGGTGGCGGCGGCTTCACCGAACGGCATGCCGTGCTGCAGCACGCCCACGGCCAGGCCGCCCAGCATGTTGATGAACAGGATCAGGATGCCGGCGATCGCATCGCCGCGGATGAACTTGCTGGCACCATCCATCGCGCCGTAGAAGTCGGCTTCCTCGCGGACCTCCTCGCGGCGCAGCTTGGCTTCCTCGCGCGTCAGCAAACCGGCGTTGAGATCGGCGTCGATCGCCATCTGCTTGCCGGGCATGGCGTCGAGGATGAAGCGTGCGGTCACTTCCGAGACGCGGCCGGCGCCCTTGGTGATGACCACGAAATTGATGATGGTCAGGATCGCGAACACCACGATGCCGACGGCGTAGTTGCCGCCGATCACGAATTCGCCAAACGCGGCGATCACCTTGCCGGCCGCTTCGTGGCCGTTCTGGCCATTGAGCAGGATCACGCGGGTCGAGGCAACGTTCAGCGCCAGCCGCAGCATGGTGGTGATCAGCAGCACGATCGGGAAGATGGTGAAGTCCAGCGGGCGCTTCACGTAGACCACCGCCAGCAGCACCATCAGCGAGATGGCGATGTTGAAGGTGAACAGCGCATCGAGCACCGGCGCGGCCAGCGGCACCACGACCATGGCCAGCAGCGCCAGCACGATCAACGGCGCGCCCAGACCCTGGCGGATCATCTCAAGCGCGCGGCGGGTGTTGAAGCTGGATGCCTGGGCACTCATGGGCGGCCCCCGTTGCCGAACTCATCGACCTGGATGTGCGGCGTGGACGGCATCGGGCCGGTCCGCCAGCTGCGCAGCTGGTAGACGTAAGAGAGGACCTGGGCGACGGCTGAATACAGTCTCACGGGGATTTCCTTGCCGAGTTGGCCTTCCCGATACAAGGCGCGTGCCAAAGGCGGGGCGGATACGATGGCGACCTTGTTGCCGTCGGCCACTTCACGGATGCGCAGGGCGGTTTCATCCACGCCCAGGGCGACCACGGTGGGCGCATTCATGGCCCCGCCTTCGTACTTCAGCGCCACCGCATAGTGGGTCGGGTTGACCACCACCACGTCGGCGGTGGGTACCGCCTCCATCATCCGGCGGTTGGCCATCTGCTGCTGCAGCTGGCGGATGCGGCCCTTCACTTCCGGGCTGCCCTCGCTTTCCTTCATTTCCCGGCGCAACTCTTCGCGGGTCATCTTCAGCTTGCGCATCCAGTTCCAGCGCTGGTACGGCGCATCGATGGCGGCCAGTACCAGCATCGCACCGGCGGTGGCCAGCAGCAGCCTCAGGGTGAAGCCCAGGCCATCACCGATGGCGGTTTCCAGCGGCTGGTGGATCAGCCCGCGCAGGGTGTTGAAGCTGGTCCAGACGACCATGCCGGCGGCGACGCCGACGAAGGCCACGCGCAGCAACGACTTGATGAACTCGGCGACCGCTTCGGGGCCGTACAGGCGCTTGAGCCCGCTCATCGGGTTCATGCGGTTGATGTCGGGCATCATCGCCTTGGCCGACCAGCGCAGGCCGCCCATCACCACCGGCGCCAGGAAACTGGCCAGCAGGCAGACCAGCACCAGCGGCGCGATCACCCACATCAGCTGCAGCAACAGGTCGCCGAAGTGGCCGAACAGGGCCTTCGGGTGCTGGCGCAGGCTCTGTTCGGGGCTGAGCGCATGGCGCATCCAAGCGCTGGCGCCGCTGGCCATCGAGCCGCTCATGGCCATCACCGCGATCACCCCGGCGCCAAATACGGCGGCCGTGCCCAGTTCACGCGAGCGCGGCAGGTTGCCCTGTTCGCGGGCGTCGCGCAGGCGTTTTTCTGTGGGTTGTTCGGTTTTTTCGCCGGCGGATTCGTTCTCGGACATCACAGGCACTGCAGCAGGGGATGCCGGGGTGCGTGCAAGAACCGTTCCGTGACGGCGGCGTGGATCTACCGGGTTTCGCTGCGCGGGAAGGGCCATCCACGCATGGCGTGGATCTACTGGGGGTTGCCGGGTGGGCCGTTGGCCAGTTCCACCCGTGGCCGCGGCAGGTCGTGCAGCTGCATGAAGCGGGCTGCGTCCACCGGTCGGCCCAGCAGGAAGCCCTGCAGGTAATCGCAGCCCAGCCGCTCCAGATAGGCGCGCTGCGCGGCGGTCTCCACGCCCTCGGCGACGATATCCATGTCCAGCGCATGGCCCAGAGCAACAATGGCCGACACGATCACCACGTCCTCCGCGCTGTGTTCCAGGTCGCGCACGAAGGCATGGTCGATCTTGATCTCGGTGGCCGGCAGGCGCTTCAGGTACAGCAGGCTGGAGTAACCGGTGCCGAAATCATCGATCGAAATGCCCACGCCCAACGCAGAGAAGCTCTGCAGCAGGCGCAGGCTGGTATCGGTATCGCGCATCACCGTGCTTTCGGTGATCTCCAGCACCAGGTTGCGTGGGGCGATCGCGTAGCGCTCGATCACCTCGCGTACGTCCTGCAGCAGGTGCGGCGAACTGAACTGCACTGGTGACAGGTTGACCGACATCGTCCAGCCGTCGTGGCCGGCATCGTGCCAGTGCCGCAGCTGCTGGCAGGCCTGGTCCAGCGCCCAGCGGCCGATCTCGTTGATCGCACCGCTGCGCTCGGCCAAGCGGATGAAGCGGTCCGGCGGAATCAGGCCCTGTTCCGGGTGCCGCCAGCGGATCAGCGCTTCGGCGCCGGCCACCTTCTGGCTGGCCACGCGGATCTTCGGCTGGTAATGCAGGAACAGCTGCTCGCTGCCGATCGCCCGACGCAGGTCAGCCAGCAGGCGGAACTGCTGCTCGGCGCTGTCGTTCATCCAGTCGGCAAACAGCACGAACGCGTTGCGGCCCGACTCCTTGGCCTGGTACATGGCTGCGTCGGCGAAGGCCATCAGCTGGCGTTCGCTGGCGGCGTGGTCGGGGCAGATCGCGATGCCGATGCTGGCGGTCACCTGCAGCTCGTTGTCCGGCAGCAGCGGGCCGCTGCCCACCGCCTGCAGGATCCGCCGGGCCAGCGTCGGCAGGTCCTCGTCGTGCTCGATGCGCACCACCAGCACGAATTCGTCGCCGCCCAGCCGTGCCAGCATGTCGTGCGGCCGCAACAGCTGGCGGGTGCGTTCGGCCACCGCCACCAGCAGCGCATCGCCAGCCTGGTGGCCATAGGCATCATTGACCTGCTTGAAGCCGTCCAGGTCCATGAACATCACCGCGAAGCGGCTGCCGCCCTGTTCGGCCTCGGCCAGCGCCTGCACGATGCGCCGCTGCAGCAGCAACCGGTTCGGCAGGCGGGTGAGCGGGTCGTGCAGCGCGGCCTGGGTCAGTTCCTGCTGGGCGTCGGTCAACGAAGTGCTGAGCAGTGAATTGCGCAGGCGCAACAGCTGTGCCTCCACCCGCTGGTCCAACCAGGACACCACCAGCACCACCGCCAGGATCGCCACGGTCAGCACCACCACCAGCATCGCCAGCCAGTTGTTCTGCAGGCCATCGCCCACCGCTGCGCCGCAGATGCTGCCTTCGGGGAAGCGGGCGGCGGCCATGCCGGTGTAGTGCATGCCGACGATGGCCAGGCCGAGCAGCCCGGCGGCGGCCAGGCGGTCGCCGATGCGGGTGTGCTGCGCGCGCAGGCGGAAGGCCACGTACAGGGCGGTCCACGACGCGGCCACCGCGACCAGCAGCGACAGCAGCAGCCACACCGGCTGGTAGTCGATGCCCGGTTGCATGCGCATCGCGGCCATGCCCACGTAATGCATGCTGGCAATGCCGCTGCCCATCAGCAACGCGCCACCGGCCAGGCGTGGGTGGGGCAGCGTGCGCAGCGATACCAGCCAGAGCGCGAACACCGACGAGCCGATCGCCAGTGCCAGCGACAGCAGGGTGATGGGCAGGTCGTAGCCCAGCGGAATGGGCAGGTCGAAGGCGAGCATGCCGATGAAGTGCATCGACCAGATGCCCAGCCCCATCGCAAAGCCGCCGCCGAGGCGCCACCACCAGGTCGCGCCCTTGCCAGGCGCGGTGACGGTGCGCCCAGCCATCGCCAGCGCGGTGTAGGACGCCATCACTGCAACCAGCAATGAGGTCGCCACCAACCACGGGTTGTACGTGCCTTCCAGCATTCGTCAGTCTCCCGGACCTGCCTGTCAACGGAAAAACTACGGCGGGGCATGCGTAAGGCGAGCGACCAGAGGCCGCCGGTTGCAGCGTCCCCCCGGTCGCTGCCCATTCACTCTAACGCGGGCACCGGGGGGGACGGCAAGCAGCAAAACGTGACGACCGCGTCAGCGGGTCACTGCACCCGCCGCCTCGAAAGCGGCATCGAACAGGCGCTGCACCGGTGGACCCATTTCACCGACCAGCAGCGTCAGCAGGAACAGGCCCAGCAGCAGCGAGACCGGCAGGCCCAGCTGGATCGGATTCAGCGCCGGCGCCGCACGGGCCAGTACGCCGAAGGCCAGGTTCACCGCCAGCATTGCCACGGTCAGCGGGATGGCCAGGGTCAGTGCCCCGCGCAGCACCGTCAGCAGGAACGTCGGGGCGATGCTGAAGAAGGCGTGCGGGTCGGGCAGGGGCGCACCGATCGGCAGGGCGCGGTAGCTGTCCACCACCAGCGAGATCAGCGCCAGATGGCCGTTGGCGGTGAAGAACAGCAGGCCGAACAGCAGGTAGAACCATTGGCCGATGACACCGGAGGTGCCGCCGCGCAGCGGGTCGCTCATCTGCGCAAATGCCAGGCCGGTGCCCTGGGCGACCAGTTCGCCGGCCATCGCGCCCGCCTCGAATACCAGACGCAGCATGAAACCGATGGCCACGCCGATCGCCAGCTCGCGGGCGATGGTCAGTACGGTGGCGGCATCGAAGCCGGTCCAGTCCGGTACCGGCGGCAGCAGGGGCGCCAACGCAATGGCCAGGGTGCCGGCCAGCATCACGCGCACCCGGCCGGGCACGGCACGGGTACCGATCATCGGCATCGCCATGGCCACCGCGCCGATGCGCAGCATGGTCCACAGCACGGTGCCGATCATGCCGAAGGCATTCAGGCCGTCGGCAGCCATCTGGGTGGCGGCGTCCATCTGCGTGCGCGTCCGTCTAGCCGATCAGGTGCGGGATGCGCTGGAACAGCAGCGTGGTGAATTCGACCAGATGGCCGATCAGCAGGCTGCCCAGTGCGAACAACACCGCAGTGAGCGCCGCGGCCTTGGCAACGAAGGCGATGGTGGGTTCGTTGAGCTGGGTCGCGGCCTGCACCACGCCCACCACAACGCCGACCACCAGGACGGTCAGCAGCAGCGGGCCGGCTACCCAGAGCACGGTGATCAGGCCGCCACGCAGTTCGGTCAAGGCAAGTTCGGGAGACATCATGGTTCCATCGGTAGCGCCGGGCCACGCCCGGCGGTGGTCAATGCGGCCGGCACTGCCCGGCGTCGCCGCTGTAGAGCCGAGCCAGGCTCGGTTGACCTTCGGATCAGGCCGGATTGAAGCTCGCCGCGAGCGTGCCGACGGTCAGCACCCATCCATCGACCAGCACGAACAGCAGGATCTTGAACGGCGCCGAGACCAGCATCGGCGACAGCATCATCATGCCCATCGACATCAGCACGCTGGCCACGACCAGGTCGATGATCACGAACGGGATGAAGATCAGGAAGCCGATCTCGAAGGCGGTTTTCAGTTCACTGGTGACGAACGATGCGACCAGGACCGGGAACGGAATCGCATCGGGGCTGGCGTAGGTACCGTGACCGGCAATGCCGGCGAAGGTCATCAGGTCGGTCTCGCGGATCTGCGCCAGCATGAAGGCGCGCAGCGGCGTGGTGGTCAGCGTCCAGGCGGTCTGGAAGTCGATCTCGCCGTTGAGGTAGGGCGCCATGCCGGTGCTCCACGCCTTGTCCCAGGTCGGCAGCATGATCATCGCGGTGAGGAACAGGGCCAGGCCCAGCAGCACCTGGTTGGACGGCGTCTGGCCGGTGCCCAGCGCCTGCCGCAGCAGGCCCAGCACGATGATGATGCGGGTGAAGGAGGTCAGCACCAGCAGCATCGACGGGATCAGGGTGATCGCCGTCATCAGCAACAGGGTCTGCAGCGGCAGGCTGACCGGCGCACCGCCGATCTTGCCAACGTTGATGTCCGGCAGCGGCGTGCTCGGCGCGCCCGGGGCGGCGAACGCCAACGCAGGCAGCAGGCACAAGGCGATCAGGCTCAGCCACGGCAGCAGGGCGGCAAGACGGGAACGGGTCACACGCATGTCAGGGGTCCTTGCGCAGCCGCTGTTGCAGCAGCTGGGCGAAATTCGGCAGGTTCTTCAGGTCGGGTACGCGCACCGGCGCAGGTGGCGGCAGCGGTTCGGGCAGGGTGTGCAGGGCATTGATGCCACCGGCGGTCACGCCCAGCAGCAGCTGCTGGCCGTTGACCTCGACCACCACCACGCGCTCCTTGGCGCCAACATTCAGGCTCGCCACCAGCTTCATGCCCTCGGCCGGGCGGAAGCCGCTGCCGGGCAGGCGCTTGAGCAGCCAGCCCAGGCCGATGACCAGGGCCAGCACCGCCAGCAGGGCCAGCACCGCACCGAACAGGCTCGGTGCGGCCGGCGCATGCTGGCCGACCTGCGGGGCCGTCTTGGCGACGGCCAGTGCGGTGGCGGCGAGCAGGCTCAACGCAGTCTCCGGATCCGCTCGCTGGGGCTGACCACATCGGTCAAGCGCACGCCGAAGCGGTCGTTGATCACCACCACTTCACCATGGGCGATGAGCGTGCCGTTGACGAACACGTCCAGCGATTCGCCGGCACCACGCTCCAGCTCCACTACCGAACCCTGGTTGAGCTGCAGCAGGTTGCGGATCGGCAGGCGGGCGCGACCGACTTCCAGCGACAGCGTCACCGGCACATCGAGGATCACGTCCAGGTTCAAATCCGGGCCGGTCGCCTCATCGGCCTGCAGGCTGCTGAACTGGGCCGGGGTCGGTTCGAGGGCGTCGATATCGTTCATTGCGGGTCTTCCTGGATGACGGGTACGCGCGGACGGGTGCCCGGCGGATGGGTAGCGGTGATCTTTACGGCGTTCATGCCGTTGGCGACGCCGAACTCACCGGTGAACACCGGGATGTTCTCCACGCACAGCGGCACCTGCGGGCTGAGGTCGATCGGCAGGATGTCGCCGACTTTCAGCCGGGTCAGGTCGCGCAGGGTCATGCGCTTGCTGGCCAGCACGCTGGACAGGGTGACTTCGGCCACGTTGAGCTGCTCGCGCAGGGTGCGGCCCCAGCTCTCGTCGCGCTCGTTGCGGTCGCTCTGGATGCCGGCGTCGAGCAGTTCGCGGATCGGCTCCAGCATCGAGTACGGCAGGGTCACGTGGATGTCGCCGCCACCGCCGTCGAGTTCGACATGCAGGCGGCACACCACCACGTACTCGCGCGGCGTCACGATGTTGGCGAAGTGCGGGTTGATCTCCGAGTTGATGTACTCGAATTCCACGTCCATCACCGGGGCCCACGCTTCACGCAGATCGGCAAAGGTCTGCTTCAGCAGCAGGTGGATCACCCGCATTTCGGTAGCGGTGAACTCACGACCTTCGATGCGCGTCGGGTAACGCCCGTCGCCACCGAAGAAGTTGTCGACGATGGCGAACACCAGGGTCGGTTCGAACACGATCAGGCCGGTGCCGCGCAGTGGCTTGAAGCGGATCAGGTTCAGGTTGGTCGGTACATACAGCGAGTGCATGTAGTCGTTGAACTTGATCAGCTCGATGCCGCGCACGGACAGTTCGGCCGAGCGCCGGATCAGGTTGAACAGGCCGATCCGCCACAGGCGCGCGAAGCGCTCGTGGACCATTTCCAGGGTCGGCATGCGACCGCGGATGATGCGGTCCTGGCTGGCGAAATCGTAGGAGCGTGCTTCGCCACTGGGGGCGTCCGGCTCGGTTTCGACCGCGCCACTGTCCACGCCATGCAACAGGGCATCGATCTCATCCTGGGACAGCAGGTCATTCATCGGGGAGCCCTTACTGGGTCACGAAGCTGGTGAACAACAGGTCGTCGGCACCGTTGCTGCCGGTTTCGGCCTTCAGCACCTTCCGCACTTCGGCCAGCGAATCGGCCTGCAACTTCTGCTTGCCGGCGATGTCGGCGATCTGCTGCGGGCTGACCTGCGAGAACAGCATCAGCAGGCGTGCGCGGATGGCCGGAGCGTGGGTCTTGATCGCTTCCAGCGCGGCAGGATCGCGAGTCATCAGCTGCACTTCCACCTGCAGGTAGCGCGGGCCGTCGATCGAGCCGTTGAGGTTGACCACGAAGGCCGGTTCCAGTGCGAAGTACTGGGCCGGGGCCGGGGTGGTGGTCTTCTTCGGCGCCTGCGCGGTCTTGTCTTCGTGCTTGGACTGGGTGAAGAACCACACCCCGCCACCGGCGGCGCCGGCGGCCAGTACGGCGACCAGGGCGGTGATCAGGATCGGACTACGCGGCTTGGCGGTCTTGTCCTTCTCGGCGGTCTTCTTGGTTTTGTCAGCGGCTGCGGCCACGGGGTGAAGCTCCTGAGGGTTGCTTCACCGGGATATGCAAGGGGTGTGCCGGAGTGGCCGGCGAGGGGCGCGACGGAATTCTGTCGGGTGTTCATATCGGTAGCGCCGGGCCATGCCCGGCGGGATGTCGGGAATCCGCCGGGCATGGCCCGGCGCTACCGATTGGCGGTTGCCAACCGTCCCGCTCTTGGTAGGTGCCAACCTTGGTTGGCACGGCTGTCAGGCGTAAGCGTCCAACAACCCGCGCTGACGGATCAGCTGCGACGCCGACACCGTGCTGTCGCCCAGTGACGGTTCTCCGTCACCACCGCGACCGCCGCCGCCAGCCTGGCTGCCCGGATTGCCGTCGCCACTGTGCTGCTGGCCGACATCGGCATGGGCCAACTGGAAGCCCTGCTCGCCGAGCAGTTCACGCAGGCGCGGCAGGCTGCTTTCCAGCGCCTGGCGTACATCGACGTGCGGGCTGCTGAAGCTGGCATGCACCTTGTCACCGTTCATCTGCAGGCGCACGTCCACCGGCCCCAGGTCTTCGGGGTTGAGACGGATGTGGGCATGGCCGATCTTCTGGTCAGCCAGCCAGCCGATGCGCGCACCAATGGCCTGGTCGAAACCATCGTCGCCCAGCACCGGCTTCGGTGTGGGTTCGCCGTTGAAGACGGCATTGCTGGTCAGTGCTGCCTTCAGGTCCTGCAGGGCAGCGGGCAGCGGGGGCTGCAGGGGCGCCGGCGGCGCGCGGTCGCCGATCTGCAGGCTGTCGCCGTCGTCGGCCCGATCCAGCGCCTTGCCACCCAGCACCAGTTCGGGCAACGGCAGGCCGCTGGCCTCACCGTCGCCGGCAGCGGATGCCGATGCGCTGGCCGCGGCTGGCACCGCTGCGGCGGGAAGTGCCGGTGCAGCCAAGGGCAGCGCGCCGCCGTCGGCATCGCTGGCCGTTGGCGGCGTCACAGGTGCCGGATCGACGCCGGTGGGCACGGCCAGCACCAGACCCGCCAATCCCAGTGGCGGCCATGGAGCGTCGTCCGCGTTGGCCAGGGTGTCCGTGTCGTCAGCGGCGGCCGACGTTGCCGGTGCGGCGGGGGGCGATGTCGCGGCGTCAGTGGCGGCGGTTTCGCCGTCACTCGGCCGCGGCGCTGTCCTGCCCGGATTGCCATCGGAAGTGGACGGAACATTGGCCGGTTTCGCCGGGCTGCTGGCGGTCGCCGCGGCACCGGTAGTGCCGGTCGACGCGCTGCCACCCTGCAGCATCTGGCCGAAATCCTTGCCGGAATCACGGCTGGAGGCTCGCGCGTTGCTGGCATTGCCGCTGCCGCCGGGCGTCGGTGCGCTGGCGTTGCTGCTCAGGGGGGAGGGCATCACGATCGGCCTCCCTGCTCGCCATCATCCTGGTCCTCGGTCTGCGCCAGGCGCGCGCGGCGTGCGCCGATGTCATCCATCTCGCGCTGGTCGCGGCGGTCGGTCACCACTTTTTCCTGCGCGCGATAGCTGGCGGCCAGCTGTTCCAGCACCGCCTTGTCACGGCTGGCCAGGATCAGGCGTGCGCGCTCGGCTTCGACCTTCTCGCGGTTGCCGTTGACCGTCTGCTGCTGCTGTTCCACCGCGCTGTCCAACCGGTCCAGGAAGGCGCGCCGGTTCAACAGCTGCGCCGGACTGGTCGCGGCCATCTGCGCGTCGGCCATCTGTTGCGAGGCATATTCCTCGGCATAGCGACGCAGTTCGTCCAGGCGCGACAGATGGGTGTCGAGCACGGTCTGGCGCTCGGCCAGGTCGCGGGCGACTGCATCTTCGTGTTCCTGGGCCCGCTTCAGCAGCGGATCGATGCGCTTGGACTGGATCATGACAGCCTCTCATTCTCTTGTTCCACCAGGCGCTGCAATGCCGCCTGGCTGTGCGGTAGATCTGCAGCCTTGGCGACATCCTGGCCGAGGAATTCCATGATTTCCGGCCAACGCTCAAGGGCTTCATCGGTCGCTGCATCGTTGCCGCGCTGATAGGCGCCGATGGCGATCAGGTCGCGGTTGGCCGAATAGGCCGAGACCAGCCGCTTCAGCTTGCGGATGCGCAGGCGCCACGGTTCGTCGGCGATTTCCGTGACTACACGGCTGACCGACGATTCCACGTCGATGGCCGGGTACAGGCCGCTGTCGGCCACGCGGCGCGAGAGCAGGATGTGTCCGTCGAGAATCGCGCGCGCGGCATCGGCGATCGGATCCTGTGGATCGTCGCCCTCGGTCAGCACGGTGTAGAAGGCGGTGATCGAACCGCGGCCCTTGGCACCATTGCCTGCACGTTCGACCAGTGCCGGCAGCTTGGCGAACACCGAGGGCGGATAGCCGCGGGTGGTGGGCGGCTCGCCCACCGACAGGCCGATCTCGCGCTGCGCCTGGGCGAAGCGGGTCAGCGAATCCATCAGCAGCAGGACGTTCAGGCCCTGGTCGCGGAACCACTCGGCGATGGCGGTGGCGCGGTAGGCACCATGCAGGCGGGCCAGCGGCGGGCGGTCGGCCGGGCTGGCGACCACCACCGCGCGGCGCAGGCCTTCCTCGCCCAGGGTGCTTTCAACGAAATCGCGTACTTCGCGGCCACGCTCACCGATCAGGCCGACCACGATCACGTCGGCGGCGGTGTAGCGGGTCATCATGCCCAGCAGCGTCGACTTGCCGACGCCAGAGCCGGCGAACAGGCCGACACGCTGGCCACGGCCGATCGGCAGCAGCGCGTTGATCGCGCGCACGCCGACGTCCAGCGGTTGGGTGATCGGTTCGCGTGCGAGCGGATTGATCGATACGCCGGCCATGCCGACGTGAGCTTCAGCGCGGATCGGGCCCTTGCCATCCAGCGGCACGCCATCGCTGTCGATGACCCGGCCAAGCAGGCCTTCGCCCACTTCCACGCCACCACGGCGGGCCGACGGCACCACCCGCGCATTCGGCAGCAGGCCATGCAGTTCGGCGCTGGGCATCAGGTAGGTGCGTTCGCCGGCGAAGCCGACCACTTCGGCATCGACCCAGCCGCCGTCGACCACTTCCACCTTGCAGCTGGCGCCGAGCGGCGCTTCGCAGCCGACCGCCTCAAGTGTCAGGCCGACCGCCCGGCGCAGCACGCCTTCGCGGATCAGCCCGCGGCCGTGCGCGGTGTCGACCTTCAGGCCGTCCAGGCGGTTGGCCAGGCGCAGGTTGCGGGGAATGGTCCAGTCGGCCGGCGGCGACGGCGACGAAGCGGTCTCGGTGTTCATGCGATGGCTCCGGTCTGTCGGATCACGGCATCCAGTGCGCCGCGCAGGCGCGCTTCCAGCGTGCCGTCGATGCGCACCGCTTCGGCATGCACGCGCAGATCGCCACGGCTCAGGCTGGTGTCAGGCACCAGCCGCTGCTGCGGCGACAGGGTCAACAATGGGGCGAGGGCGGTGATGTCATCCGGATGCAGGCGCACTTCCACCTCGCGGTTGCTGCCGCCAACGGCGTCAATCGCCTCGCCGACCAATTGCCCCAGCAGCGCCGGATCGGCCTCGTAGGCACGGCCTACCAGCGCACCGGCGATGCGTACCGCCAGTTCGCCGAGCGCGCCGACCACTTCGTTTTCCAGACGCGCCAGCGGCCGCCCGAAGTTGTCGAGGATGCCCTCGATCTGTGCGACCAGCCGGCGCACCTCGGCCTGGCCCTGGCTGAAACCATCGGCATGGCCGTGGTCGAAACCTTCCTTCTCGGCGCTGTCCTGGATCGCCTGGATTTCTTCCAGGGTAGGCAGCTGCAGCGGCGGTTCCGGCTCATGCTCCGGGTCCGGCTCGGTGAGTTCGAAGGCATCCTCCTGGTCCAGCACGGGTTCGGGCTGGGCCAGCAGGTCCGGGGCAAGCCAGCGCACGACGTTGCTCACAGCATCGCCTCCGCGCTGCCACCGATGGTGACGGTGCCTTCATCGGCCATGCGCTTGACGATGGCCAGGATCTCGCGCTGCGCCACTTCCACGTCGGACAGGCGCACCGGGCCGCGCGCTTCCATGTCTTCCAGCAGGATCTCGGCCGCGCGCTGGGACATGTTGCGGGTGATCTTGTCGCGCACCTTGATGTCGGCGCCGCGCAGGGCCAGGCCCAGTCGTTCGCCGCTGACTTCGCGCAGCACCAGCTGCATCTCGCGGTCGTCCAGGTCCACCAGATCGTCGAACACGAACATCAGGTCCTGGATGCGGCCACTCAGCGGCGCATCGATGCGTGCGATTTCGCCCAGGATCGCCTGGTCCTGGCCGCTGTCCATGAAGTTGAGGATGTTGGCCGCGCACTGCACGCCACCGATGTTGGACGACTTCAGGTTCTGGTTGCCGGCGAACTGGCGTTCCATGATCTCGTTGAGTTCGTTCAGCGCATTGGGCGGAATGCCGTCGAGGGTGGCGATGCGCAGCAGCACGTCCACACGGGTGCGGTCGGGCAGCAGCTTCAGCGCGTCGGCGGCCTGATCGGTTTCCAGGTGTGCCATCACGATGGCGATGATCTGCGGGTGCTCGTTGCGCACCAGGTCGGCCACCGCACGCGGGTCCATCCACTTCAGTGCATCCAGGCCGGTGGTGTTGCGGCCCAGCAGGATGCGGTCGATCAGGTTGCCGGCCTTTTCGCTGCCCAGCGCCTGCACCAGCATGTTGCGGATGTAGTCGTCCGAGCCCACGCCCAGCGAGGTCTTCGAGCCCAGCTCACTGCTGAACTGGTCCATCACCCGTTCTACCTGTTCGCGGGTGATGTCGGACATGGTGGCCATGGCGATGCCGATCTTCTGCACCTCCTTCGGTTCCATGTGGCGCAGCACTTCGGCCGCGTCCAGTTCACCCAGCGACAGCAGCAGGACGGCGGCGCGCTGCACGCCGGTCAGGGGGGCGACCTCAGTCATTGGCCACCCAGCCCTTGACCACCTGGGCCACGCGCTTGGAGTCGGTCTTCACGGCTTCACGCGCCATCCGCAGTCGTTCCTCATAAGAATCCACCGGCAGGGCCAATGCTTCCTGCCCGCCCAGGCTTGCCCGGTCGGCGCCCAGCGCCGGCAGCGGGGTGCCATCGTCATCGACCAGCTGCACGTCCGCGGTATGCGGTTCCAGCGCCAGTTCTTCGTTCCTGCGGTTCTGCCCGGTGATGCCACGCAGTGCCGGGCGCAGCACGCCGAACAGCAGCGCCATCACCACCAGTGCACCCAACAGCATGCGGCCGGCATCGTGCACCCACGGCAGTTCCCACCAGTTCGGGCCTTCCACCGGCGTGGTATCACGCACGAACGGGGCATTCATCACCGACACGGTGTCGCCGCGCTCGGCACTGAATCCGACGGCCTGCTTGACCAGTGCCTCGACCCGGGTCAGTTCGGCCGCCGACAGCGGTTGCGGCGCAACCTTGCCGTTGGCACCGGCACGCGGCACGTTGTCCACCAGCACGGCGACCGATACGCGCTTGATGCGGCCGGCCGGCTGACGGGTGTGCTGCAGGGTCCGGTCCAGCTCGTAATTGCGCGTCGCGTTCTTGCTGCTTTCGGTCGGTGCCTGCGCGGTGGCCGGTGCAGCGGCCTGGCCCGGCGGGCTGTTGCTGGTCGCACCCGGTACACCCTGCGGGCCCGGTGTGCTGCTGCTGTTCTCGCTCATCTGCTCGCTGCGCAGCTTCTGCGGCTCGCCGTTGTACAGCTCACGTGCTTCTTCGGTCACCGAGAAGTCCATGTCGACGCTGACTTCGGGATTGACCCGGCCGGGGCCGGTCATCGGTTCCAGCAGTTCGCGGATGCGCTGGTTGAACGAGGTTTCCTGGCGGCGCACCTGTTCGAACTGGGCGGCGTTGACGGCCGCTTCGCTGTTCGGGTCGCTGACGCTGAGCATGCGCCCGCTCTGGTCGACCACGGTGACCCGTTCCGGCGCCAGATCGGGAATGGCGGCAGCGACCATGTGCACGATCGCATCGACCTGGCTGCGTTCCAGCTGCTGGCCGCCGCGCAGTTCCAGGGTAACCGAGGCACTGGCCACATCACGCTGGCGGGTGAACGCGCTGGGCTTGGGAATGGCCAGATGCACGCGCGAATCGCGCACCGGGCGCAGCGTGTTGATGGTGCGCGACAGCTCGGTTTCCAGTGCGTGCTGGTAGCGCGCGCTTTCCACGAACTGGCTGACACCGAAGCCCGGGTCGCGTTCCATCAGCTCGAAGCCGAGCTTGCCGCTGTCGGTCAGGCCCGAGCCCGCCAGTTTCAGGCGGGCATCGTGCAGGTTCTTTTCCGGCACGGTGATGCCACCGGTGGCCGGGTCCAGCTGGAACGGAATCTGTGCGGCACGCAGCAGGTCGGTCGCTTCAGCGGTGGCCTTCTGGTCCAGGCCGGTGTACAGCGGCACCATGCCCGGCTTCTGCGACCAGAAGAACACGAACAGGCCTGCCGCCACGGCCACGGCGATCATCGCCATCAGTCCGAGCCGACGGGTGATCTGCAGGCTTTGCAGCCGGTCGAACCACTGGCCCGCCTTTTCGGCGTTCAGGGATTCCTTGGAGAGCGACAGGGCCATGCGTTTCTATCCTTACAGCGGCATGTTCATCACGTCCTGGTAAGCCTGGACGAGACGGTTACGGACTTCCACGGTGGCGCGGAAGGCGATCTGGGACTGCTGCGAGGCGACCATCACCTTGGCCAGGTCGGCGCCGGGTTCACCCAGTTCGAAGGCCTTGGCCAGCGCGCCGGATTTCTGTTGCGCGTCGTTGACGCCGGCGATGGCGCCGCGCAGGGTTTCGGTGAAGCTGGCAGGCTGGACCTGCGGCGCATCCAGCACCGTGCCCGGCAGGGCATTGCTACGCGGCGCTTCGGCCAGCGGGTTGAGCGCGGGCTGTCCCACCTGGGTCTGGTAGGAGCGGATCTGGGAAAGGATCGAAGTGACGGAGTGGGACATCTGCAACGGTTCCAGAAACAGGGATGGGGGTGTCTGCTGGAGCTAGTGCAAGTGCCGTGCCGAAATCGCTGATCGGTTCAGTGACGTGAGGGTTGGGGGGGTGTTCGGCAGGGCTGCGCCCTGCACCTGCCGAAGCAACGGCAAAGGCAGGAGCAACAGCAGAAGCTGGCTATCCGTGGGATGGCGGGGTGGGCCCGGTTGCGGGGGACGCCGTGAATACGTCCCTGTAGGCTCGGTCGCGCCATCCATGGCGCTCACGCCCCCGCAACCGGACCCACCCCGCCTTCGACAATTTTCCGCGATGTGTCTGGGC